>NZ_ALJG01000328.1 GCF_000286315.1 Paenisporosarcina sp. TG20
CCAGCCGTAAGATTGCCTATAAGAGAAACCGAGGATTGACGTGACACAGTCACGTCAATCCTCGGTTTCATTCACTAGGTTATGATACAGCAGATATTGCAATCCAAAGCGACCCGGAAACCCAGTGGATATATAGTTTCTGCTTCAGGTTATTTTTTCTTTCTTTTAACAGCCCCGCTAGAGTGTGGTGGTGATTTGAGCCACAATTTGAGGGGCAATTGTGGCTCAAATCGGTAGAATCATACTGCTAGCGAGTGGCATTTACTTATTTTAGAGAACTGCCCCCACGGGATCAGGCGCAGTCACAAATTGGGGGACATTTGTGTCTACGTCTGCCGCCGTTTGTGTTTGTCCCTGGGACGATATTCTAAAACCTCCACTTCGGAGCATAAGCGAGTAACTGGGGGACGTTTAATAAGCTAGTCTTACAAGATTTGAAGTGAAGGCAGAGTTTATTGATAAATGTGTTGTTCAGTTTCAGAGGGAAGCATGGAAGTGTTTTTCTTCAAACATCTCCTTGCATGAATCCATTCTGCTCATTAACTAATCGCAAGACCTAAAGAGAGGGGGCAATTCCCTACTCTTTTTGATTGCCGAAAAACAGCTCGACATTCTTCCGTTTATCTTCGTTTTGCTATGATTTTCAACGCCTTCTCATTCATCTTTTGTGCATCTTTGAAAGCATCTGATTCTGCTATATTAACCGTCATCTTCCTCCGATTTGGGTTTGTGTTCGTTTTATTTTTTCGGATTTTCATGATAAAACCCCTTTTGGTCTACTGTATGCTCATTTTAACCAAATATCCGTGGATTTATGACCACAAAAAAAGATGCAAGAGAATCATCTCTTACATCTTTGTGAGTTTATGCTCTTTTTGCCACAATTTTTAACGCCTTCTCATTCATCTTCTGAATTTCTATGAATGATTCCGCTACATTTACCGTCATCTTTCTCCGATTTGGATTAAGTGATTGTTGGTTGGCATTTCGACGAATTCCCGCTTTTCTCACTACTGGCTTACCGACAGCAGAAGGCTCTGCGATTATCTTTGCTGGAAGGTTACTAGTACTTACTACTAGTTTGTTTTCATTATTTCTTGCTAGTAATTTTGCTTTAACAGGAGATTTTTTTGTTTTTAGCATATTATTCTCCTCCTTTGTATTCTTCTATTCATTATACTATATTCTGAATTATATGTCATTACACCATATACCAATCAAAAATTTGAGCTAGGCTTAAAATATGAGAGGCATCCACAGCGTTTAACGGGACGAAATCCGAATGAATTCCGATGAGCATGTTATACGATTCCCCAAAATAAGCAACAATAAACACTTTCTTCAAGGACTCTTTTGTCTTGGGCGATAAATCCTTCTCGTCTTTATTGACGAATTTAACTGCTACGCCTTTCAAAAGATTTTGGATTAACTCGCTACGCCACTCAGCATCTTCTATGTGCTTATTGTAGCATATCTCCGCATTTCTAAAAGCTTTCTCTACATTTTCCAATTCTTCCTCACTATCATTTGTTATGTCTAAATCAAAGATAGAAACATTTGATTGAAATGTATCTGCATATAGATTCAAATACTTTCTCATTTCTTCCTTGTATTTATCCGAGTTTATTGGCTGATTGAGAGGTTCAAAATAGTCAGCAGTTTTCGAAATCACCTCAGTGAACTTTTTTACCTTATTGGCACTCGCATCAATCAATTCCTGGTTCTTTTTTATTGCATTCCTTACATAAAGACTTCCTTGAAACTCCGTCTTCCCAATTTTTGAAATATCTGGAGTCGATAACACAGATAAATCGATGAATATCATGGCAATCCCTATTAACGAAAGTGATTTCCAGTCTATTATTACCTTAAAATCGCCGATTATCAGTCCAACACCAATTACCAATAAAGCCGTAATGTAATACGATTTTCGAATAGACTGAAGGTTGTCCATATAGTGGTCGGTGTTAGCGAAGTAATAAATCAATGAAGCGACTAGAAAAACGAGAACAACTCCAATTAACACGATGTATAATGTACTCATTCTATCTCCCCTTTATTAGAAATCCTACCTATCTAATTCCTCATCCTATTCTATCATTATCCAAACACACTTTCATAAAAGATAAGAACTATTCCCTTGGTTTTGTAGCTCTATGTATTGTACTTGCTGATAATTGGTAGTTATTCAACTCTATTGGCTTTTATTAGATTTATCGTCCCAGGGACACTCACAATTTGAGGGGGCAACTGTGTTTGTCCCTGGGACGATATTCTTCATTTTTTTATAAGGTTTAAAGCGGAGAATGAAGATACTTTAAAGAATGCCAGAAAAGGCCGAAATAGCATCTTCGGCCGCCATTTTCTATAAAGTCAGTATCAATTCTCTAGTCCACCAAATCCAAAACACTATATGCGTTTGGGTTGTAGGGGAGCGAAGGGTGCATACCCGCCGTAAGATTGCCTATAAGAGAACTCGAGGATTGACGTGACAAGATTGCGTCAATCCTCAGTTGCATTCTCTAGGTTATGATACAGCAGGTTTGGCACTCCAAAGCGACCCGGAAATCCAGTGGATATAATATACTTTCACGCTTCCGCCGAGAACCTGAGCCACAATTTGAAGAGCAATTGTGTCTCAAGTTCAGATCTATCGTCCCAGGGACACTCACAATTTGAAGGGGCAATTGTGTTTGTCCCTGGGACGATATTCTTCTGGGACTATATTCTTCATTTTTTATAAGGTGCGAAGCGGAGGAAGAAAATATTTTAAAGAACTTGAAGAAAGGCCGAAATAGCATCTTCGGCCGCCATTTTCTATGAAATAAGTGTCAATTCACCCATCCACCAAAAACAAAACACTATATGCGTTTGGGTTGTAGGGGAGCGAAGGATGCATACCCGCCGTAAGATTGCCTATAAGGGAACTCGAGGATTGACGCGACACAGTCGCGTCAATCCTCGGTTTCATTCATTAGGTTATAATACAGCAGGTTTGGCAATCCAAAGCGACCCGGAAACCTAGGGGATATATAGTTAGTTCCTTTATAAGTATGGGGTTGATTTGGGATGAAATTCAATTTGATATAGAAGAATACCAATCAAATGGCAGTAGAATTACAGGAATATATACTTTCACGCTTCCGCCGAGAACCTGAGCCACAATTTGAAGAGCAATTGTGTCTCAAGTTCAGATCTATCGTCCCAGGGACACTCACAATTTGAAGGGGCAATTGTGTTTGTCCCTGGGACGATATTCTTCTGGGACTATATTCTTCATTTTTTATAAGGTGCGAAGCGGAGGAAGAAAATATTTTAAAGAACTTGAAGAAAGGCCGAAATAGCATCTTCGGCCGCCATTTTCTATGAAGTCAGTATCAATTCTCTCGTCCACCAAATCCAAAACACTTTACGTTTTTGGGTTGTAGGGGAGCGAAGGATGCATACCTGCCGTAAGATTACCTATAAGAGAACTCGAGGATTGACGTGACACAGTCGCGTCAATCCTCGGTTTCATTTACTAGGTTATGATACAGCAGGTTCGGCAATCCAAAGTGAACCGGAAACCCAGTGGATATATATTTAATCCCTTTATAAGTAGGGGGGTGATTTGGGATGAAATTCAATTTGATATAGAAGAATACCAATCAAATGGCAGTAGAATTACAGGAATATATACTTTCACGCTTCCGCCGAGAACCTGAGCCACAATTTGAAGAGCAATTGTGTCTCAAGTTCAGATCTATCGTCCCAGGGACACTCACAATTTGAGGGGGCAATTGTGTTTGTCCCTGGGACGATATTCTATGGGACGAGATTCTAAAGATTCAATTTTTGGTGCTTTCCCGGTATTGAACTAAACTTACCAGAAAGAAAAACCCCCGCCCACGAACAAAATTGTCCGAAGCAGGGAAGAACCAACTATAAAACTAATTTACCTTCTTCGCAGTCTTCCAATACAACTCCCTTAAACGGAACTTCTGTAACTTCCCAGTAGCCGTCTTAGGCAAAGACTCCACAAACTCCACAGCTTTTGGCGCCTTGAAATGAGCCATATTCGCACGACAATAAACGATGATTTCATCCTCAGTAACAAACGCATTCTTCTGCAACACAATAATCGCTTTTGGTACTTCACCCCATTTTTCATCAGGAATAGCAATAACAGCCACTTCCAAAACATCCGGATGCTTATAAAGAATACCCTCTAACTCCGTAGAAGAAATATTCTCCCCACCTGAAATAATCAAATCCTTAATACGATCCTGGATTTCGATATAGCCATCAGCATAAGTCACAGCCAAATCACCAGTATAGAACCAGCCATCTTTAATCGCCTCAGCTGTCTTTTGTGGATCCTTATAATAACCAGACATTACCACATTGCCGCGGGTAACAATCTCACCCATTTCCTTGCCATCCCATGCCACTTCTTGACCCTCTGCATTTAAAACCTTTGTTTCCCCGTTAAATGCAAGCTCAATTCCTTGTCGCGCTTTTATCGAAGCTTGTTCATCTTTAGATTTCGACTCGAATTCCTTTTTCCATTCACAATACAAAATGAACGGAGATGTCTCAGTTAAACCGTACACATGGATCATATTTAACCCCAAAATGTCCTGCGCCTTTTGAATTAGAGCCGCAGCTGGAGGCGACCCTGCAGTTGCCATACGCAGCTCATTTTGCAACTCAATTTCCTTCGCTTTCGGATCATTTACCAACATATTCACAATTGTTGGAGCACCGCATAGCAAGGAAATATGTTGACTCTCAAACAAATCTAGAATCAAAGCAGGTTCAACTTTCCGCAGGCACACATGGGTACCACCCGCAGCAGTTAAAGCCCAAACGCCGCCCCACCCATTCGCGTGGAACATTGGTAGCGTATGAAGGTAGACATCATCATGTTTCACAGCTAAATGATACAAGAAATTCGCAGCATTCATATAATTACTTCGATGAGATAACATAACGCCTTTTGGTTTAGACGTCGTGCCACTTGTATAATTCAACGTCAGTAGTTGGTTTTCATCAATATTCACCTCGGGAAGTGAAGCGCTTTCCGAAGTTAATTCTAGGAACTCTTCATAATACACGCCTTTTAAGGTCGTCTTGTGTCCGGGAACTGCGACAATAACAAACTCCTCGAAATTTAAATTCTCTGCAATTTTTTCAATCAAGCCACTATATTCTTCATCGACAATCATTAATTTGGCATCACTATGGTTGATAATGTATTCCAAATCACTTGAAGATAAACGGTAATTTAATGGCACCATCACAGCACCGAGCTGGCAAATGCCATAAAACGACTCGAGCATATAGTGTGTATTGGGCAACATCACTGCCACATGGTCACCTTGTTGAATCCCTGCTTTATGCAAAGCACGTGCGAGTTGATCAGTACGTTCTCCAAACTCCCTGTAAGTAAATTCCTTATCCTCATCAATGACAGCAATTTTTTCAGGATAGTATTTTATGGCCCTGCGCTTCCAATCGATTGGAGTTAGTGGAGAAAACATTCAACATCTTCCTTTCCATGTTTCAGTATTTAATAGAATAGTATGATTATTACATGTTAATACTAACATATTATTAGAATTAAATGAAAATTCAATTTAAGTTTTCCAGACCGTTTTGGGTGGACGAGGTAATAGACACTGACTGCGCAGAAAGTAGCGGCCAAAGATACAATTTTGGCCGCCCCTTGCTTTCTTAAGGTTTGGTGGTACTTTATGCTACCTGACTTTCCGGTATGGGTGGCACTTTTCCTCCTTATAGTACCTGTGCATTTTCAGCTAAAAAGTGCCACCCACACAAAAAAAGACTAAGATTTTCAACACAATATCGATTGGGGTTTTTCGAATCGCTTTAGAACGCAAAACCTGTTGCATCATAACCATAAGAATGAAGAAAGTCTGGAAGTGACGTTGTCACTTCCAGACTCATTTCTTCCTATAGACAATCTTGCGGCTGGTATGCGTCCGTCGCTCTCCTGCAACCCGTACGAACATAGTGTTTATACTTTGGTGGACGAGGGAATTGACACTGACTACATAGAAAGAAGCAGCCAAAGATACAATTTTGGCCGCCCCATGCTTATTATAGGTTTGGTGGTACTTTATGCTATCTAGTATTCTGTGTCCCACACAACAAATTTTTCATTATATTATTCAATATGCATAGGGGTTATGCCTATTACATCAGGTGCATCTCCAGTTTCCCTATGCCAAATAGCCGTTTGATCTATTAGCTTCCACTTCCATTAGAGAACTCCCCCACGGGATCAGGCGCAGCCACAAATTGAAGGACATTTGTGGCTGCATCTGCCACCGTTTATTTTTCTTTAAGGTACGAAGCGAAGGATGAAGATACTCTAAAGATAGCCAGAAAAGGCCGAAATAGTATCTTCGGCCGCATGTTCTATAAAATAAGTGTCTATTCCCCCGTCGACCAAAACCAAAACACTATATGACCATCGGTTGTAGGGGAGCGACGGACACACATCCACCGCAAGATTTCCTATAAGAAAGATGAGGCGCGAAGTGACAAAGTCACTTCGCGCCTATTTTCAATCTCAAGGATATGGTGCAGTAGGTTTGTGTTCCAAAGCGACCCGCAAACCAAAGTATATATAGTCATGGGAGAGTGTCATAGTCTTTATTTATGGTATTCCACAAGGGTGTAATTTTTGATTGTCAGGTGTTCAAAAGAGTTTGGTAGTGATTTGAGACACAATATGAGGGGCAATTGTGTCTCAAATCAGAAGAATCATATAGTAAGCAATACTGCCCTTATGGGTTCAAACGCAGCTACGGATGTTATCGGGTTGCGCATTTGGTTTAGCTACACCGAATTGATTAGGATATACGAGGTGACCAACTTTCTTGCTCAATTTCTTTATTAAATAGAATAGTAAGGTGATTATATGTCAATACTAGAATATGAATGGAATAGTGAAATTCACTGTTTGAAGATCATCTACGAGAGTCTCCTAACAGGATGAATAAGATTGTCTACTGGATGCAAGCGAGGGGGGAATCATTAACAGTATAAGCAGGCAGTAAAAAGGTGAAATATTTTACTTTAGATATATCGTTCACAAAAATTTGAGTTATAATGAAAATAATTACAACTTTTTGTTTGCACACACGTCTAATAGGATATAAGGTAGAAAGAACACGAAATTAAGAGGAAGTGTGATGCTGTATGGAACCCAGACGCTACAAAAAACCAGTTACAAAAAAACCTATCATCAAAGAACCAGTTTCAAAAAAGGCATCATTCATTAAATCAATCATTTTATTAGTTGGAATCGTAATTCTTGCAAGCTTCTTAATCTGGACCCAATTTGCACCAAAACCAGTAGAAGAAGCCATTGAAGTTATAGAAGCTAAAGTGGAACAAGTCAAAAAGATAGAAACACCTGTAAACATTAACAGCGAAAAAGAAGAACCAACTAATCCCGAAGGCAAAGTAACATACGCAGAACCCAAAAAAACTCCACCTAAGGAAGAAAACCCAGTCATTGTAATCGAAGACCGAGTGGAAGAGCGGGATAGCGAGGCGATTCTAGCTTCTGCTATACCAAAAGTCTATACAATTCATACTGAAACTCAACAAGGATCAGGTTTCTTATTTAACGACAAAGGCGACATCATTACAAATGCACATGTAGTTGCAGGCTATGACACCGTCACTGTTGTAAATAGCACAGGACAAGAATTTGTTGGGCATGTTATTGGGATATCAGATACAGTCGACGTAGCGCTTATACGAGTTGAAACCATTGCTGGGAAAGAGCCAATGCAAATGGACTTATTGCAAGCAGTAGAAGGCACGAGTGTCATTGCAATCGGTAGCCCCGGTAATAAAGCCAATACTGCTACAATGGGGAAAGTCACGGGAACAGGAAGAGATTTTAACGAGAAATACACGTATACGGACTTGTATGAATTTGACGCAATAATTTCTGCAGGAAGTAGTGGAGGTCCACTGCTAGATGCTCTTACTGAAAAAGTAATTGGAATTAACTCAGTGATATTAACGGATAATCCTGCATTAGGGTATAGTATCCCAATCTATTCGGTTAATCAGTTATTAAACTCATGGGTAGAAAACCCGAAAATTGTGGATGACTCAGTTAACCCACGTATTGAAGACGCATATTTTGATAAAGAGCTTTTATCAATATTCATAGAGGGCTATGCGACGCTATATACGTACGCACAAAATGAAGTTAACTTTAACTATTTAATCGGTTATTTACTTCCGGATTCATCAATCTATCAATTAGAATCTCAAACAATTGCAGCTCTCCTTGATCAAGAAAAATCTTTTGCAGTAAATAAATTTACTATAGAAGATGTCAAGATTGAAGAAAACCGTGCTTTTGTTACAGCCACAACTGAGTCTGTTATGACACAACCAGACAAAGAGCCGATCAATTTAGCTGAAAGAGCCGTATATGAAATAATCATCGATCAGTATGGAGATTATATGATTCAGTCGGTTACGAAAACGGATATAACTCCGGTGGTTGTCCCAGAAGAAGAGGAAGAAGATAAAGAAGATAAAGAAGCAACACAGGAAGATGCTAGCTGAACGAGTGATTTAAGTGCTTTGAATTTGGTGGACGAGAGAATCGACACTGATTTCATAGAAAAGAAGCAGTCGAAGATACAATTTCGACTGCTTTTTGCTTTCTTTAAGTTCTTATAGATTAAAAAAGACGACTTTAAGAATCTAAAGTCGTCTTTAAAATTAATTAAATTAATCCGCTGCATATAAACGTTTGAAACTAGTAAACTTAGAATTCCAATACGAATTACTAAGACTCGTAATTTGGACGCGATCGCCACCAGCGTGAATAAATTGGTTATTACCTAAGTAGATCCCCATATGAGAAATACCAGGACGATACGTGTCAGAGAAAAATACTAAATCACCAGGAACTGGGTTTGACACTTCATAAGAACGAGCATCGAAACCAGTTGTATTGGTACGAGATACATCTAAGCCAGCTTGTTTGTATACATAATAAATGAAACCTGAGCAATCAAATCCAGCTGTAGAAGAACCACCCCATACATAAGGAATACCTTGTAACGGCTTCGCTAAACTAATCACTTTATCATAAATACTTGAACCGGGAGCTACTGGAGTAGCCGGTGCTGGTACTGGAGCCGGAGCGGATATTGGCGCAACTTCACCAGATCCTCCGATTGTCAGCTTTTGACCAACACGAATCATTGTTGAAGTTAAGTTATTCCATTTCATGATTTGGTCTACTGTCACGCGATGACGATAAGCAATACCAGATAATGTGTCACCAGTAACAATGGTATACACTAAGTTCGCTGGATTTGCGGGTACAGATGGTGTTGGATCAGGTACTACTGGTTCAGCTTGTACAGTACCGGAAATCTTCAATACTTGACCTATCTGAATGATGTGAGTAGATAAGTTATTTAATTTTTGAATATTCGTTACGGTCGTTTTGTATAGAAGCGCAATTTTACCTAGCGTATCTCCACTTTTAACTGTATATGTAGAAGTTGCTGCAGGTACTGGAGTTGGCGCGGGAGCCACAGGCGTACTTGGAGCGGGTGCTGATCCTGAAATTTTAAGTACTTGTCCAGGGTGGATCATATGTGAAGATATGTTATTTAATTGTTGAATGGACGAAACGCTCGTTTTAAATTGAAGCGCAATTTTACTTAAAGTGTCTCCACTTTTAACTGTGTATGTAGTCGTGTTGGTTGGTGTCACAGGTTGACTAGGTGCTGGTTTAGGAGCCTCAGTCGATGATAGTAGTAAGTATTGATTTGGGTAAATTATATCTGTTTGTAAGCTATTTAATTCTTTAATTTGAGAGACTGAAGTTCCATTGGCAGCTGCAATTTTCCATAGCGAATCACCAGGTTTGACGGTGTAAGAAGTGCTTGCTTCGGCATCCCCAACTGCTATCATTGTCGCTAGTGCAGAGGTAGCTAGTACTGAAAAGGCAATTTTTTTCATGAATTATCTCCTAATATAGCGAATTTTATACCATTGTTATTATATCTTAAGTGCTACGACATAATTTTACAATGAAAATTTGCAATATTAATAGTTTTTTTAGAAAATTTAAATAGTAAGTCCTAGATTTTGGCGAATTTTGCCGTCAATGTTATGTATATATGTCTAGTCACAATTGCCCCAAAAATTGTGGCTTAAACCATCATCAAACTCTCGCGGACTCGTTAAAGATAGAAAAGATAACCTGTAGCACATACATACTATATATCCATTGGGTTTCCGGTCCGCTATGGAGTGCAGAACCTGCTGTATCATAACCTAATGAATAAACCCGAGGATTGACGCGACTATGTCACGTCAATCCTCGGGTACTCATGCTGGCAATCTTATGGCAGGTATGCATCCTTGCTCCCCTACAACCCAAGCGTACAAGATGTTTTGGATTTGGTAGACGGGTGAAGCGACACTTACTTCATAGAAAATGGCGGCCGAAGATGCCATTTCGGCCTTTTCTGGCATTCTTTAGAGTATCTTCATCCTCCGCTTTGCACCCAAATAAACGGTGGGAGATGCAGCCACAAATGTCCCTCAATTTGTGGCTGCGCCTGATCCCGTGGGGGTAGTTTTTTAAAAGCGAGTGGAAGCTAATCGCTAGCAGTATGATTCTTCTGATGCAGAGAAACAATTGTTCTACAAATTGTGGCTCAAATCACCACCAAACTCTCGCGGAATACCTGATAGTTAGAAGAAGAATATCGTCCCAGGGACAAACACAATTGCCCCTCAAATTGTGAGTGTCCCTGGGACGATAGATCTGAACTTGAGACATAATTGCTCTTCAAATTGTGGCTCAGGTTCTCGGCGGATGCGTCAGTAAGATTTAAGTAATAAGGGGGAAAGATGAGTATCCTGTTTGGAGTAGTTGTAAGCATCATTTTTATGGGTGTAACTCTCGCGGGGCTCATTAAAGAAAGAAAAGATAACCCGAGACAGACAAAATCTATATTTAAGTAAATTAAAAAACTAAACAGGAGTCAGGCTTCAGTAAGGTACATTAGTCTATCTATTTTAACGGAATATCCAAATAGATCTTATATATTCCTGGCTCAGTTTCTTGGTAAATTCTTATAAAATTCACTTCTATAGTTGGATAAGGACTAAGTTCTTCTTCTGCCAATTTTGCCATATCTTTAAGTTCATTTTTTGATAAACCATAAACTGTTTTACCCAAAGTTATATGCGGTGTAAATTCATCAAGTTCAAAATACTTTTTAATTAGATCTTCAGAAAGGTAAATCCCTTGAACAATATTTTTATGTAGCATATTCAAATCTTCTGAAAATGCACTTAAGTAAAGAATATCATCACCGAAAAACATGGGTTTACTTACTGTTACACTAAATGAGTTGAAATTTTTGCATATACTTTCTACAATCCTAATCCACTCTTTATCAAGTGTTAAACCGCCTTGTGCCTTCAATGTAATATGTGGCTCGACAACTTCAGTAATCCTATTATTTGCCCATTTCTTTTGAAAATTTGTTATTCTCTCTTTATATTCATCAGTTGGTACAATTCCAATAAAATAGTGCAAGATAGATCTCCACCTTTTAACTTTATGTTTATCCCATTAATCAACAACTATAAACCCATATTATCATCATATAGTTCGATGTTTCTTTATGGCAATAATTTGAAACCTTTGCATTATTCTTTCGTATATAAAAGAAACCGAGCTATGTACTTAAACTAAGAATTAAGGGGGTACTAATTTGATATTTAATAGACCATTGGACGTTTTAATCATTTTCGCTTTTACTTTATTATTTCTGTTTGATTATTTTCCTAATATCCCATTAGTAGATTTAATTCCAAAAAACTTTCTTATCGCTTTAATTGTCGGCCTTTATGTTTTTAGTCTGTTATTCAAAAAATACAGAGATATAGACGATAAAGGAATTTTAAAATGGCAGATATATTCTACTGCTCATGTACTTTTCTTAATGGGGTTATTTACTGTTTTAGGAGGAGAGTCATCTTCTGGAATATCATTTGAAAACGGCTTCCTTTGGATAGTCTTACTATTCTCAGTATTTGAGATGGTTTCCCAATGGAGAAAAATTAAACGCTCAGAAAGATCTGTTCATAATTAATAAACTAACCGAGCCTAGCTTAAGAACTGGAGGAAATAAATATGATCTGTAGTTGGAATACGTGTTCATCCGACATAAAAGATATTGTGTACCAATTAATAAATGGAACTAAAGAAATCCAAATATCGTCCCAGGGACAAACACAATTGTCCCTCAAATTGTGAGTGTCCCTGGGACGATAGATCTGGAACATCTGTATTTAAATAATGGCCACTGCAATTGGAGTGGTATTAATTCGGGCTCTTTTTTCTTTCTATAATGCTCGCGGTGATCTCTTTAGAATGCTGAAGAATATCGTCCCAGGGACAAACACAATTGCCTCTCAAATTGTGAGTGTCCCTGGGACGATAGATCTGAACTTGAGACATAATTGCTTTTCAAATTGTGGCTCAGGTTCTCGGCGGATGCGTTAGTCAGATTTAAGTAATTAGGGAGGAAAAGATGAGTATCCATATTGGAATAGTTGTAAGCATCATTTTAATGGCTGGTATAACTTTAATCACATATTATTTTGGGAATAAAGGTTCAATCCGGTTGATAAAATATATTCCTGCAATTGCTACTGCGACTGGAGTACTATTCTTCTATATCAAATTGAATTTCATCCCGAATCAAACCCATGCTTATGAAGAGATTTTTGATATGTTAGCTATCATTTTGTTAGCAAATCTATGTGGTATTTCTCTTTTAGCTGCAATCATCATGGAAGTTGTTAATAAACGAAAACAACATAAAAAAAGGTAAAGAAAAACGACTTGTTTTTCTTTACCTTTTTATTTTTGTCCTTAATTATACAGCTACTTTGATTTACTCAATATCAATATTGATTTTGAGTGTTAACTTCATAGCCCATTTGTGTTAAGTGTTGTTGAGCAGAAAGTAGAGTCTGTTCTTTTTGTTGTTGCCAATTGCTTATGCTTTGAATAAATGGTTTATAATCATCGGGTGCATCTTCCAACATTACCGGTAACCACTTCGTTATGCCCTGGTCCTCTTTGAGAGCGTTATTTATACATGAAATCATAGTTTGAATAACGGAATCATGAGATTCTCCATTTTGAAGTCGATTAGCCGCGCCTAATGCTGTGACTCTATGATATGAAGCTGGTACAAGATGGTTATGCATTTCTACATTCCCCTCAAGATCCTTAGTAGCATCTATATGAAACAACTGTGTACTTATTGAACAAACCATTTGTTCTGCAAATAAGCTTTGATTTAATAACGTTAAAACGGGATGCCAATTTTGTCTATAACCATTATAATTCAATAGATTAACCTACCTTTCCATTAACAAAGTTTTTTAGATAATTGAACAAATATTAGAATAATAATTCTTATCTTTTGAATAGCTAAACTATCATATGTGAATAAAAATGGACTTATGCAAACGGATATAAGAGTTTAACAGAACAAAAGATTGAATAATCAAAAAACAATACTTGTTTAACCATAGTAAGGTGTATACTAGTTTATATAACTAAATGAAGAGGAGTGAAAGAATGAGTACATTGAGAGAAAAACTAGAAAAACTGCACGCTCAAGTTCTACACAAATTTCCAGAAGAGTTCACAAAAGCTAAATCTCATGAAATTGAGAGATTAATAAGAGGAGAGAAAGTACACGGTTTACAGATCGGTGAAAAAGCTCAAAATTTTACGCTTTCAGATGCAATGGAGAAGCAGATAACACTTTCAGATAATCTTCGGATTGGCCCGGTCATTCTTACTTTTTACAGAGGAAGCTGGTGACCATACTGTAATCTTGAACTCCGTGAGTTGCACGGAATCCATTCTGAAATTAAAAGTCTAGGTGCATCCCTAATAGCCATTAGTCCGGATCAGCCTGACAAATCATTAAGTCAGGTTGAAAAAGAAAATTTGGAATTTAGTGTGTTAAGTGATGTCAAGGGTGAGGTAATGAAAAAGTATAACATTGCTTGGGAAATTCCAGAGGTTTTACGTAAAGAATATAGAAAGTTAAATATTGATTTTAGTAAGAGGAACACTGAAGCAGGTTGGGTGGTTCCCATTCCAGCAACATTTATTATTGATAGAAATGGTGTGGTTCAATATTGTCGTACAAATGAAGATTACACCAAAAGAATGGAACCTTCAGAAATCCTTGAAATTCTCCGTTCTTTATAACAAATTAAAATCAATTGAGTTTCAAATAACCATTTTTTATATTTGAAAAATGTCAAAACCATTAAAATTCCTAAATAGGGGCCATGGAGCTAATCGTTCCATGGCTCTTTTCTGTTAGAGAAGGTTTTTTAATTGCGGTTCACCAAAAGTAAACTTGGCAATGAGACATGTTGGTTTATAGAACAGCCGGTTTGACCGATAAGGATCTCAATTTGACTGATAAGTTTTTATAAATCGTATCAGTCTCTCAAAATGCATCTTGTTAAACAAGTTAACTAGCTATAGAAACACCAAGCGGCTAGGCTGACCTTCAATTCACGCTCTAATTCGAAAAAATTTTCCGATAATACATACTTTAAGAGAATAATTTGATAAAATTGGAAGTATCGTTTGGATTATTAACAAAAGGAAATGGAGATTGAGATAATGACACCACCAAAACATATTGTTTCAGCAGCAACGATCGTACTTAATGACCAGAATGAAATTTTACTAATCAAAGGACCGAGAAGAGGCTGGGAAATGCCTGGAGGACAGGTTGAAGAAGGGGAATCCTTGAAAGATGCTGCTATACGAGAAACAAAAGAAGAATCGGGAATAGATATTGAAATAACGAGATTTTGTGGAGTATTTCAAAATGTAAGTGGATCAATTTGTAATACATTATTCTTGGCTACACCTGTAGGAGGAGAATTAACAACAAGTTCTGAGAGTCTAGAAGTAGGTTATTTCCCTTTAGAAACAGCATTAGAAATGGTCACTTGGAAAAATTTCAGACAAAGAATTGAATACTGTATAAATGAAAAACTTCAGCCCTTTTATGTTGCATTTTAAAAACAGATAAATTGAAGATTGAATCTATGATAAGAATTTTTTTGTACTTTTACTCCAAATGAACTCTTGTTTTCAAAACGATTGGGAAAAGGTGATTGCATGAAAAGGCTAAGAAAGTCTATATTATACTCCATAATCTTTCATTTACTTATACTTTTTGCGGGATATGGGATTATTAAGTTAGTTGAATTACAAGGTTTTGAAAATATGAATTTAGGTCTAGTTTATGTAGGGCCATTAGAAAACAACTTATACCTATTAGCATTATTACTAATTTTGTTGTCAATAACCGTATTCACTGTTATTTTTTCAGGAATTCTTTCTTTGTTAGATTTTTATAAACGAAAAACCAAGGTAATCTAATTTGTATGTTTGTGGTTCAGGTACGTCTGTTGGAGGAGAATTAACAATAAGTTATGAAAGTCTAGTGTTATATTCTAACTTACGTTAAAGGTCAGGGAAGAAAGAAGATTACTAAACACTTCACATTGGAGGATCTTATACTGTGCGCATCCATATCCTGGTCAGTTATTGATAAAGGAATAGATGACCTAGTAGAAAATAATGATATAGAAGAGATGACGGGAAGAGAATACATTGTTGGCTACCTTTGTAAGTTAATTTCGGAATTAGAAAGTGAAAACAAATAAGATTTTTGTTGTAATTGCGTGTGCGATTATTCAGTAATGGGGACTAAATAACAAAATCATTATTAGAATAACGAGAGATTTCCCGTAAGATTTATGGTGGTTATTTGATCCGCTAATTGAGGTGTCTACCACCGTTTAGTCTTTTATAAGACACGAAGTAGAGAAGAAGAAACTCTAGAAAAAGCAAGAAAAGGCCGAAATAGTATCTTCGGCCGCATGTTTTATAAAATAAGTGTCAATTCTCTCGTCCACCAAATCAAAAACACTATTTGTCCATTGGTTGTAGGGGAGCGACGGACGAACAACCACCGCAAGATTACCTATAACAAGAAAAGGGGGCTAAGTAACGTAGTTACTTAGCCCCCTTCTTAGGATATGGTGCGCCAGGTTTTACCGTCCAAAGCGACCCGAAAACTAAAGTAAATAATAGAATATAGAAAGTCATTTAACCTTGTGACCGTTGGCCACTTTAAGAAAATATTTAATCGTTCCCGAATTTGTTGAAATCAATATTTAATTGATCACGCAGTCCAGCAACATCAAAATAGATTCTCCCGATTTTTCCTTCTTCTGAACAAATTGCCTTCCCCTTGACCTCGTATTGCGAAATCTCACCAACACTATTTTCATATTCTACCTGACCAGTAAAAGTATAATTCTTTGGTGCATTCGGATTATCACTTTGTACCACTTCAATCCCATCAATACTCATTTTATAATCGAGTCCCACTCCTATAGAGTGGTAAGTAAAAGCATACATAATAACACTATCAAGTCCATGCTCCGTGAAATAAGGTGAATAGGTTTTATCTATATACGCCATCAATTCTGTAGCATCATGAGGCTGGTCCGGGCCAACATATTTTTCATACGATGGATCAGTTTGTTGTCTAGATATTTCCTCGACTAAAAGCAAATATTCTTCATCAGGACCCGTAAACTCTTTTTCAAGAACAGCGCGAATCGCAGCTTTGTTCTTATCATCATTTCCAATCACCGCAGCCAAATCACTACTTGGATTTGGATTAATCAAAGCAAATACAAGGAAAAAAACCACAGCTACCATACTTATTGAAATGAAAACAGGCACTATATAACGCTTTTTCCTTCCAACTTTATTTTGTAGTTTTAGCAAACTATTTCTGCGTGCTTCATGAGAACGTTCAGTATGCATCATTTTCTGGAAAAGTTTATCAAACTCTTTTGATGGATCCATTCATAACACCATCCTTTCCATAAAATTCTTGCCTTAAAGCTTCAAATCCTCTAGTCATTTTTGATTTCACCTTAGCTTCAGTCCAACCTAATATATATGCCGTTTCTTTTATTGAACACTCATTCACTTTTCTAAGAATCAGCACATCACGATAGTCTTCTTTCAATCTACTCAAAGCTTCATACAACTGAGCTAAATCCTCGCTCTTTTCAGCCGAACTC
Organism: Paenisporosarcina sp. TG20; assembly: GCF_000286315.1. Taxonomy (GTDB): domain Bacteria; phylum Bacillota; class Bacilli; order Bacillales_A; family Planococcaceae; genus Paenisporosarcina. Next base: position 17,242 of record NZ_ALJG01000328.1, read on the forward strand.
TCGGGAGACGGGTTCTTCGTATCGCCATCGTTTTCATTTCCCCACTTGAAAAACTGAATAATCCTTTTCCGTCTAAAGTGGTCATAGGTCACATTTCGAGCTATTTTTAAAAGCCATGTTAAGACTGTAGATTGATGATTAAATTGACTATAACTCTTTAGAGCTTTATAAAACGTTTCTTGCGTCAAATCTTCAGCGGTTTCTTTATGACGCACGAGTAGATAAATAAAGCGGTAAACCCTGTCGCTATAATCGAGATAAAGTTGTTCAACATTACTTACCATAATTTTCAACTCCTCTTACAAATTATAGACGAAGTAACGAACTAAAAGTAGCATTTTTTGGATTTGGTGGAAGAGAGAATAGACACTAATTTAATTGAAAAGTAGTCGGCCGAAGATACAATTTCGTCCTTGACATTGTACGGGGGATTATATGGTAGTATGCTTTCATATGGAATTACAAGCTTATTAAAATTTATAAGTGAAGCAAGAAGGAATTTGTATTTCTTTGTCGAACATATAGTTTATAGAATAGTTAGATAACTGAAAATTAAGTTTAGGAGTGTAAAATAAATGTTATTAAAGACGACGACATTTGAAAATAGTTTAGATATGATACCAATTTTAGAAAATATCACTGAAGCATGTCTTTATGTAAATTCTGATTGGAAGATTGAATTTCTTAATAAGGCAGCCGAACCATATTTTAAAACATCACCAATCGGAAAATCAAATAATGATCTTATTGGTATGAATGTTTGGGAGGCTTTACCTAAGTATATAGGTACAGATTTCTATAAAAATTGCTTAAAAATATTTGATGAACAAAAATCACAAGTATTTGAAATCTTAGATGAATATTCAAAAGTATGGTTGGAAATAAAGGTATTTCCAATAGAAAACGGGTTATTTGTCATGTTTTGTGACATTTCAGATAGGAAAGAAAGTGAAAAGGAAAGGGAATACTTTGATAAAATAAAAGCTATTGGAGAAATGGCAGCAGGTGTAGCACATGAAGTGAGGAATCCAATGACGACTGTTAAAGGTTTTCTACAGTTGATGGCTCAAAACCAAGAACTCGAAGAATACAAAAGTGTAAACCTATTAATGATTAATGAAATAGACCGCATAAATAATATTATTACTCAATTTCTTAATATAGCTCAGGATAAAAGTACCAACCTTCAGTTTTGTAATTTAAATAAATTAATAACTGATTATTTACCGTTGCTGGAAACACGATCATTAAAAGAAGGCAAATCGATTGTATTGGAATTGAATAACATCCCGTTTTTAAAAATCGATCAAAATGAAATTCGTCAGGTTCTTTTAAATTTAATAAATAATTCCTTAGATGCAATGGTCTCAGGCCAAACAGTTCGTGTTACTACTTCTAGAGAAAACAATAAAATAGTATTGTCTATTAAGGATGAAGGACATGGAATACCTTCTGCGGTCATCGATAGTGTTGTAACTCCTTTTGTTACAACAAAAGATGATGGAACAGGTTTAGGGTTACCTATTTGTTTTTCAATTGCCAAAAGAAATAACGCTAAAATTGATTTCACATCAAGCCCTGAAGGAACGACATTTAACATCCGTTTTTCCTTAGTGGATTGATTATCCGCTTGAATATAAGCGCACTTTAAAGAATAAGAAATTGAACCACATAAGGGAAATAGCTCAGTTTATGGGCTATATTTTGTTTGCAATTAGCGATACGTAACGGAACAAACTGAGATTACGAAGAAGATAAGGATTGAAAAAAGTATTGGCTGTTCGTCCTAACAACTAATGATGGGATACTGGATAGTAGTCTAATTAATCCACCTAAAAATTCAGTTGTAAATATTTTTTCGAAATTACTGATTTTTCCTATATACTATATTAGTAATCTAATAATTTAGAGTGAGGTGTTTTTTTGAAGTACTTAAAAATTACTTTATCAGTTTTGATTCTACTGTTAATACTGTCTTCTATATTTCCGGCGAATGTTAGCTTTGCCTCTGATAGAATCAGTGGAATCAGTAGGTATGAAACTGCTGTTGAAGTATCAAAAAGAGGTTGGATTAACGGGGCTAATACAGTTATTTTAGCAAAGGGAACGGATTTTCCTGATGCTTTGGCTGGAGGCCCTTTAGCTTTTAAGCTGGATGCACCTATTTTGTTAACAAAATCAACTAGTTTGCCTACCTCAACTAAAAATGAAATTATTAGGCTTGGAGCCAATAAAGTCATTGTTTTGGGTGGTGAAGGGGCTATCTCTAACTCAGTAGAAAATTCCCTTAAAACTTTGGGCATCAGTGTAGAACGAATTAGTGGTAAAGACAGGTATGAAACTGCTGCTAAAATTGCGGAAAAATTATCATCACAACATGCAATTGTTGCAAATGGAGATAACTTTCCAGATGCTCTAGGTATTTCCCCTTATGCTGCAAAAAATGGGATACCGATTCTTTTAACTAAGAAAGACCAATTGCCCTTATCTACTGAAATTGCTTTAATAGGAAAAGTAGAGACTAAAGTAGTTGGAGGAGTATCTGCAGTCAGCAATTTAGTAATGGCTAAACTACCTAGTCCAACTAGATTTTCAGGAGCTAATCGATATGAAACAAACTCCTCGATTGTAAGAAGTCTTCCAGGTTGGGGGAATAAAGTATATATAGCTACAGGAATGAATTTTGCAGATGCTTTATCTGGTTCAGTTTTAGCAGCCAAAAATAATGCACCTATCCTTTTAGTTAGTGATGATTCAATACCTTATACTATATATGATTTATTATATCAATTTACTGATTTTAATGTTTTAGGTGGAGAAAATGCAATAAATAGTGATGTTTTCCAAGAAATTATTTCGTTTGAACCACTAATCAAAGACTTAACACTGGAACGTCTTATCCGTTCAAAATTAGGCTTAGAGTCTAATGACATATTGACAGTAGAAAAACTTGAAGAATTAACGGTCTTGGATAATACAGGTTTGTCAGATATTAATAATCTCGACGGTTTGGAAAATGCAATAAACCTTAATAGCCTGGTTTTAAAAAATACTAATGTTGATGATATTACACCACTGTCAAACCTAACAAAATTGACCCATATAGACATAGAAAATAATGAAATTAGTGATTTAAGCCCACTACTAATTAACGCTAATAATTTTGGTCTAAGTCAAGGAGATTATGTGAACGTTAAGGAAAACCCAGTTGATTTATCAGAAAACAGTCAAAACTTAATAGTTATACAAGAATTAGTTAGTCTAGGGATAACAGTTGAGTATGGCGAAACATCTATTCCAATTCCACCAAGTGATCCTTACACCTATTTAGAATTAAATAATTCTTATACATCTTTAGATAATGAAATGACTGTCACAATGAATAATATAGAAGTCGTTGAATATGATGGATATTTTGAATATAATATTACTTATACTGAAGAGAATAAAACGACTGATAAAGTAATTGATCAGGGTTCATTTAAGATATTCTATAGTGATGAAAGTTCAGAATCACAGTATGGATTTTTTAATAAATTGTATCCTGGACAAAGTGCTTCCAGATCATATACCTTTAAATCTTTAAAAGAAAAGGAATCATTATTTGTCGAGTATGGGGCTGACTTGTTCTTTAATCAAACACCATCTGAAGACACTTTAAAATGGAAATTGATAAGATAAGCAATTAACTAAGTAATCTACAATAAAAAGGAACAGCATTATTTGAGCTGTTCCTTTTTAATTTGGATCTAGATTTTGAATCCTGTTGTTGCATATTTAAAATTCCTAGGATAGAAGTTGACGCACCCTTTGATAACTGAAGACACAAGGTTCGAAGCGGAGGATGAAGATACTGTAAAGTAAGCCTGAAAAGGCCGAAATAGTATCTTCGGCCGCCCGTTCTATAAATATAAGTGTCAATTCTATCGTTTACCAAATCCAAGAAACTATTTACAAAGGGGTTGTAGGGGAGCGAAGGACGCAAACCAGCCGCGAGATACCCTATAAGAAGAGAGGGTTGCTAAGTGACGAAGTCACTTAGCAACCCTTTTCACTCTCAAGGATATAGTGCAGTAGGTTTTGCGCTCCAAGGCGACCCGGAAACCAAAGTCGATATAGTGTGTATTTGCGTCTGCCGCCGTTTATGTTTTCTTTCTTTAACGAGGCCCGCGAGAGTGTAGCTATATATCTGTCTGAACAACCCTTACGGGTTTGTATAGAATTTGTACTTCCTCAGCTTTTATGATTTCTGTAAAACCTTCTCTTTCCGCATACTTTCCCAAGTGATATGATATAAAAAAGTCTTTTTAAAGGAGCACCATGCCATGCATATATTCGACCAATACTTCTTGATGAATACCGATGACGTCACTCACTATGTCAAAGCTAAAATAGAATCATTTGAATATGCACAAAACATCACATGTAAAGAAATTGGCGATGGGAACTTAAATTATGTCTACCGTGTCGTCAACACCGACACCAACGAATCTGTAATCGTCAAACAAGCGGGAACAACAGCACGCATATCAGACGAATTCGTCCTATCTACAAGCCGCAACAAAATCGAAACAGAAGCACTGCAATTACAACATATGCTAGCGGCAGGGCTCGTACCAGAAATTTACCTGCTCGATGAAACGATGAGCTGCTGCATCATGGAAGACTTATCACACTTAACGATCATGCGTACAGCACTGTTGAACTTTGAAACCTTTCCACATTTCGCTGAGCACATTACCGACTTCATGGTGAACACATTACTGCGCACATCAGACGTCGTCCTTGACCATAAGGATAAGAAAGAATTAGTTCGTAAATTCATCAACCCTGAACTTTGCGAAATCTCTGAAGACCTTGTGTTTACGGAGCCATTTCATAACAACTTCAACCGTAATGAAGTAACACCTGGCAACGAGGATTTTGTTCAAGAGAACCTTTACGTTAATAAAGAACTTCACCTAGAAGTCGCAAAACTAAAGTTCCATTTCATGAATAACACACAGTCACTCGTTCATGGTGATTTGCATACAGGCTCCATTTTCATTGACCAAGACGATACGAAAATCATCGATCCTGAATTCGCATTCTTCGGACCGATGGGCTACGATATCGGAAACATCATGGCCAACCTGATTTTTGCTTGGGCTAGAGGGAACGCATATCAAGAGAAAGAATTTACTGAATGGGTCGAACACACCTTATTCGACGTGATGGACTTGTTCGAAACGAAATTCAGTCAAGTATGGGACGAGTACGCAACTGAAGTTGTCACCAAAAATGAAGAATTCAAAGAACACTACTTCAATGACGTGCTCAAAGATACAGCAGGCATGGCGGGACTCGAACTGTCGCGTCGTATTGTTGGCCTAGCAAAAGTGAAAGACATCACCACCATTGAACCAATCGAAAATCGCCTAAAAGCAGAACGACTTTGCTTGCGCGTCGCAGAAACACTTATTCTAAACTCAACTGATTTCCGCTATGGCGGACACTACTTAACAGCACTTCAAAACGCACAGCAGGAGGAAAAAAAGTGAACGAAGCACTCAACCCAATCGAATGGAAAAACAACGCCCTAGTCTTGCTTGATCAAACGAAACTACCTAATGATATCGTCTACGTAGAACTGACCACTGTTGAAAGTGTCTGGGATGCGATTCAAACGATGAAAGTTCGCGGTGCTCCGGCAATTGGCGTCGCAGCAGCATACGGCGTTTACTTAGGCGTTCGCGATCTAGACCTAGATCAAACCGATTTGGTCGAAGCAGTGCAAAAAATCGCAGCGTATTTAGCTATTTCTAGACCGACCGCAGTGAACTTATTTTGGGCACTCGATCGCATGACATCAGTTGAAGCAAAGGACGCTAGTTATAAAGATGATTTGTTAGCAGAAGCACAAGCGATTCATAAAGAAGATGAAGAGATCAACCGCGCTATTGGTGAGAACTTGTTAACATTACTGTCTGACGGTATCGGAATTTTAACGCATTGTAATGCAGGTTCTCTAGCTACATCGAAATATGGAACAGCCACAGCCCCGATGTATTTAGCGAAAGAAAAAGGCTGGAATTTTAAAGTATACGCAGATGAAACACGCCCTCGTCTGCAAGGTTCAACATTGACTGCACTTGAACTGAGCAGAGCTGGGATTGATGTCACAGTAATTACGGATAGCATGGCAGCAATGGTGATGTCACAAGGGAAAGTACAAGCCGTGATTGTTGGGTGTGACCGGGTGGCGGCAAACGGAGATACGGCGAATAAGATTGGCACTTTAGGGGTGTCTATTTTAGCGAAACATTATGGGATTCCATTTTATATAGCGGCACCAACACCAACGATTGATTTGAATACACCGACTGGATTGCAAATTCCTATAGAAGAACGCGACAAATCTGAGGTAATTGAAGGTTTTGGAAGGCTCACAGCACCAGCTGATGTACAAGTCTATAATCCGGCTTTTGATGTCACACCTGCCGAACATATTACAGCGATCATTACCGAGAAGGGTATTGTAAGAGCACCTTATATAGAAAATTTAGCAAAACTGTTCATGTAGGATTATTTCTTTTGGGTGTTCCGCTAGAGTTTGGTTTTCTTACTTTAAAAAAAGTGTCACTCACAGAAAACGTGGCAGGTGGTTTGCCTGCCACCCATTAAGCACTAGGGAGTAGAATTTTCCTTTTTAATAGCATAAAGAATACATAGAGGAGGTTCTTCCAATGTTTATGAAAGAACGTAATGTCATTGTTGATTATTGCAAGTTACTTATGACTAGAGGTCTTACTAAAGGTACGGGAGGAAATATCTCCATTTTTAATCGAGAATCTGGACTTATGATTATTAGTCCGAGTGGTATTGATTATGCGCGTATGACACCTGAAGATATTGTCGTGTGTGATTTACAAGGGAACATTGTAGAGGGAGAGAGAAACCCTTCGAGTGAATACCCGATGCATGCTATTTTTTATCAGAAACGAACAGATATAAATGCTATTGTTCATACGCATTCTTTGAATGCAACGGTACTAGCTTCTCTTAGATGTAGTCTGCCAGCGGTGTCATATTTAGTGGCTTATGCAGGGAAAGATGTACGTTGTGCGGAGTATGCAAGTTTTGGAACGCCTGAGCTTGCAGAAAATGCTTATAAAGCGATGGAAGATCGTTATGCCGTGTTATTAGCTAATCACGGTTTACTGGCTGGAGCGGGCAATCTTGCGACGGCATTTGATATAGCGGAACAAATTGAGTTTTGTTGCGAAGTGTACTTGAAGTCTAAATCAATTGGAGAACCTGCTATTCTTGAGGATGCAGAAATGGAGCGTATGGCAGAGAGATTTAAAACATATGGCCAGAAGTAAAGGAATAGAGTAACGACTTAGTTTCCAGATTGCTTTGCGGAGGAATCGTACTGCTAGCACCTGCCGCCGTGTATTTTCTTCTTTCTTTAGCGAGGACCGCGAGAGTGTCATCGGATGAACTTCTGGTGTTCCGCTAGAGTTTGGTGGTGATTTGCGCCACAATTTGAGGGGCAATTGTGTCTCTGCATCGGAAGAATTGTTCCGCAGGCGAGTAGCGTCTACTTACTTTAAAGAACTACCCCTACGGGATCAGGCGCAGCCACAAATTGGAGGACATTTGTGTCTGCGTCTGCCGCCGTTTAACTTTTCTATCTTTGACGTATCCGCTATGAACCTGA
>NZ_ALJG01000329.1 GCF_000286315.1 Paenisporosarcina sp. TG20
GAGGACTTAACCAAACAAATTGAGTGGTTTTCAATGACCCGTTTATCCAGTTTTGAGTGAATAAAAGAAATTTATTTCTAAAAAACACTTGTAATTATCGTGAGACTTGATATAATAAATCTTGTCTTAAAAATTGAATACCCAGTCCAGTGATAATGGCAAAGAGGTCACACCCGTTCCCATCCCGAACACGGAAGTTAAGCTCTTTAGCGCCGATGGTAGTTGGGGGATCTCCCCCTGTGAGAGTAGGACGTCGCTGGGCGATTTATTTGGAGGATTAGCTCAGCTGGGAGAGCATCTGCCTTACAAGCAGAGGGTCGGCGGTTCGAGCCCGTCATCCTCCACCATATTTTTTGTATAACGTGCCGGTGTAGCTCAGTTGGTAGAGCAACTGACTTGTAATCAGTAGGTCGGGGGTTCGACTCCTCTCGCCGGCACCACTTTCTTAAGAGCCATTAGCTCAGTTGGTAGAGCATCTGACTTTTAATCAGAGGGTCGTAGGTTCGAATCCTACATGGCTCACCATTTTCATAACTAAGTAGCGGGTGTGGCGGAACTGGCAGACGCACTAGACTTAGGATCTAGCGCCGTAAGGCGTGGGGGTTCGACTCCCTTCACCCGCACCATTTATAAAATTTAATACGAGCGGAAGTAGTTCAGTGGTAGAACACCACCTTGCCAAGGTGGGGGTCGCGAGTTCGAACCTCGTCTTCCGCTCCATAGATTCACAATTGCCGGGGTGGCGGAACTGGCAGACGCACAGGACTTAAAATCCTGCGGTAGGTGACTACCGTACCGGTTCGATTCCGGTCCTCGGCACCATCTTTATAAAACAGTATATTTAGCGCCCGTAGCTCAATTGGATAGAGCGTCTGACTACGGATCAGAAGGTTGTGGGTTCGACTCCTGCCGGGCGCGCCATAATTTTTCATTTCGGGAAGTAGCTCAGCTTGGTAGAGCACTTGGTTTGGGACCAAGGGGTCGCAGGTTCGAATCCTGTCTTCCCGACCAGTTTTTTTACCCCTTTTAAGGGGCCTTAGCTCAGCTGGGAGAGCGCCTGCCTTGCACGCAGGAGGTCAGCGGTTCGATCCCGCTAGGCTCCACCAAATTTAATTCATAAAAATCATGGCGGCCTAGCTCAGCTGGCTAGAGCGTACGGTTCATACCCGTGAGGTCGGGGGTTCGATCCCCTCGGCCGCCATTATTTAGGACCTTTAGCTCAGTTGGTTAGAGCAGACGGCTCATAACCGTCCGGTCGCAGGTTCGAGTCCTGCAAGGTCCACCACTTATAATATCTTGGAGGTATACCCAAGTTCGGCTGAAGGGATCGGTCTTGAAAACCGACAGGGGAGTTAAATCCCGCGGGGGTTCGAATCCCTCTACCTCCTCCATTTTTACTAAGTGAGTGCTACAAGTATCAAAAAAGTTTATAACATAATAATATTATCGCGGGGTGGAGCAGTTCGGTAGCTCGTTGGGCTCATAACCCAAAGGTCGCAGGTTCAAATCCTGCCCCCGCAACCAAATGGTCCCGTGGTGTAGCGGTTAACATGCCTGCCTGTCACGCAGGAGATCGCCGGTTCGATCCCGGTCGGGACCGCCATTTTTATGAAGTATTAAGAATTGGAATAAGCAAAGAAGGTCGAGGAAGCAAAATGAGTAAGTGATGGAGCGTACTAACGTACGTGACTGAACGAACGAATGACGCTGACAAAGAGATTCGCAGCTTAGTACAATTTGAATGTGGCTCAGTAGCTCAGTCGGTAGAGCAAAGGACTGAAAATCCTTGTGTCGGCGGTTCGATTCCGTCCTGAGCCACCATTTATGCGGGTGTAGTTTAGTGGTAAAACCTCAGCCTTCCAAGCTGATGATGAGAGTTCGATTCTCTTCACCCGCTCCAATTTATTTATTTGTGGGCCTATAGCTCAGCTGGTTAGAGCGCACGCCTGATAAGCGTGAGGTCGATGGTTCGAGTCCATTTAGGCCCACCATTCCGAAGTAGCTCAGTTGGTAGAGCACCGCACTGTTAATGCGATGGTCGTAGGTTCGAGTCCTACCTTCGGAGCCAATCTGGGGAAGTACTCAAGCGGCTGAAGAGGCGCCCCTGCTAAGGGTGTAGGTCGGGTGACCGGCGCGAGGGTTCAAATCCCTCCTTCTCCGCCAGATAGGCCCCTTGGTCAAGCGGTTAAGACACCGCCCTTTCACGGCGGTAACACGGGTTCGAATCCCGTAGGGGTCATTTAAAAAGATGCGCTATCTTCGGGATAGCGTGTTTTTTTATGGGCAAATGTCGAATTATGGGGAATCATAGTAATTTCTTTTCGATTAGATCTTCATCATAGAGTGAGGCCATTACAGTTTGATTTCAGATATAATGACATACAAAAAGAAAACCACAAGAGCTCTCTTCGAGTTCTTGTGGTTTTCTCTAATTATAGGAGTATATATTCAATTAATAATGCCACACCGAGTAAGAAACCAAAGATTGTGTTTGTTAACGCAGTATCTTTCATTGCTGGCATTACTTCAAATGAATGTTCTTTCATCTTAAAAACAGTAATTGCACTTAAGGGTTTTTTTATGCTTAATAAAACGAGAAGAGCCCATGGTGTAATAACACCAAGAATTACTAAAGCGATAATCCATATATACGAAACGCTAAATAATCCGATCAGCACGTCAATTGCTCGTTTACGCCCTATTAAGATAGCCATTGTCTTACGACCACTTTCTTTATCTCCAACCAAATCCCGAATATTGTTTGAAAGCATAATTGCAGCAACAAGTAACATACTTGGAATAGAAAGTAGCAGAGCAAGGATCGTTATCTCACCGCTTTGAATAAAGAAAGCAATTAATACAATAAGCATCCCCATAAAAATACCTGAGAATAATTCACCAAAAGGCGTATAAGCAATTGGATATGGACCTCCTGTGTATAAATAGCCAATTGCCATTGAAACGGCACCGACAACAGCTAGTAGCCAAGTGGTTTGTATACATATATATATACCTAATAATATAGAAATGAAATAAAGCAATAATGCCAGTTGCATAACTGTTTTTGGTTTAACACCGTTTCTCACGATGGCTCCACCAATTCCAACTGATTTATCATTATCAAGACCTCTTGCAAAATCATAATACTCATTAAACATATTTGTAGCTGCTTGGATGAGCATACTTGCAAATAACATTGCGAAGAATAAAGGCCAGTGTATATCTGTAGTAGATATGGCAATCATTGTCCCCAAAAATACGGGGACAAATGATGCTGTTAACGTATGTGGTCGTGTTAACTGCCACCATATACGCCAACCAGTATCAGCTTTTAAATTGTGTGACATTTAATATTCGCTCCTTATTCTTTTTTCACCTCTTCCATTGTACTTCATCAATTTAGTTATAGGTAGATTGTTTTTGCTTTTGTGATGCTGAATCCTAAATAAAGAGGTATGATAGAAGGTAGGACATTAAGGATTTTCACATTTTAGTGAAGTCCTATTTACGGAGGGAAATTGGATGATTCGTAAGTCATTTACATCCACAGAACAGGCAGTCCAAGAACTTCCTTTGGACGTACATTTTTATACAGAAACTATCGAGATGAGTCGACTATCCTCAATTGCATTTTTTGAAGCAGGGGAGTTATATAAAGGTAAACGATTTTATTGGCAAAACCGTGAAAAAACATTTACATTAGTAGGACTTGGTCATGCCCACGTGATTACAAGCTCTTTAGAGCACAAGCGCTTTGAGGATGTAGATAAGCAATGGAAAGAACTTTGTTATAAAATAGTAAATGAAGAACATGAATTACAACCTATTCTATTTGGTGGGTTTTCGTTTGACCCTATAAATAAGTTATCTTCTGAGTGGGACATGTTTCCATCAGCCTATTTTGCTGTGCCTTCATTTCAACTAGTGATCCGTGATGATCGAGTTTTTATCAGTATTCACTTGATAACGAATGAAAAAGACTCACAAAATCGTTTTGATCAAATGAGAACAGAACGTGATACCTTGATCCATACAGCGCAAGTAAAAGAATTAAAGACATATGCAAAACCACATATTTCAACCATGGAAGAACGCTTTAAAGAATTGTATATGGATGCGGTTTCGCATGTCACTAAGTTAATACATACGGGTGAAGCTCAGAAAGTCGTTATTGCCCGTTCATTAGCCTTAACTTTTACTGAAAAGGTTAGTTCACCTTCTGCCATTTATCACGTCTCCAAAGAGCAACCAGAAAGTTTTGTGTTTGGTTTAGAGCTAGCTGACAATCTTTTCTTTGGCGCTACTCCAGAACGATTAGTTAAAGTAGAAAATAAAAGAGCACTATCTACTTGCTTAGCAGGTTCTGTTAAACGTGGTCAAACAGCAATAGAAGATCAGCAATTAGGATATGATCTATTGCATGATGCTAAAAACCGTGAAGAACATCAATATGTAGTAGATATGATTACCGATGTATTCACACGATATTGCGATGATGTTAAAGTACCCAAATATCCCAAATTAATGAAAATTCGAGATATACAACATTTATATACACCTGTAGAAGGTCAATTGCAGAAAGAACAAGGTCTTTTGAATCTAGTCAAAGACCTACATCCAACACCCGCATTAGGTGGAGAACCACGCGGAGATGCAATGGCAATCATTAGAATGGTTGAGCAAATGAATCGTGGTTATTATGCTTCACCTGTTGGATGGATTGATGCTGTAGGTAATGGAGAGTTTGCTGTTGCTATTCGTTCTGCCTTATTAAACAAGCAAAATGCCTATCTATATGCTGGTGGTGGGATTGTAGCCGAATCAGATCCTATATCAGAGTACGCTGAAACATTAGTGAAATTCAGACCAATGTTAAGGACTCTAGGAGGAAAGTTAAATGGATAATAGTCAAAATCTAACTGAATATGTTCATACCATTGTACAATCCTTTCTTCGGGCAGGTGTTAAAGATGTTGTGATTAGCCCAGGGTCAAGATCAACTCCACTAGCATACGGGTTTAGTCTAACAAAAGAATTCAATATATATATGCAAATTGATGAACGTTCAGCTGGTTTTTTTGCTTTAGGAATGGCCAAAGTGAAAAATAGTCCAGTACTCCTACTATGCACATCTGGCACTGCAGCAGCGAATTATTTCCCAGCTATTGTTGAAGCACACTATGCAAGAATTCCACTTATTGTTTTAACAGCTGATCGTCCTCACGAGTTAAGGGAAGTAGGAGCTCCACAAGCAATTGATCAGGTTCAAATGTATGGTAATCATGTGAAATGGAGTGTAGATTATCCCTTAGCTGATGGAAACAAAGAAACAACTCCTTTTGTTGAGCGTCATACAGGCAGAGCAGTTACTTTGGCAATGTCAGCACCTATGGGTCCAATCCATATAAATATCCCGTTTAGAGAGCCTTTATTACTCGATTTCGACTACAAAATAAAATCATCTACTTATACAAGCTCAATACCTGGTGCTATCATAGCACCTCAAACGACAGTTGATTGGGTAGAAGAAACCATTCGATATACGAAGAGAGGTTTCCTGATAGTAGGTGAACTATCTAAAAGTTTTTCTAAAGAGAAGTTTTGGATTTTTGCTAAATCAATTCAGTGGCCAGTCTTAGCTGATGCACTATCACAACTTCGTTCGGGCGTTCCAGAAGATTGTCAACACTTGTTGATAGACCAGTATGATGCGCTTTTAAAGAGTGAAAACTTTAAAGAGGCTGTGAACCCAGATGTAGTAATTCGTTTTGGTGCTCAACCAGTATCGAAACCCCTATCAATTTTCTTAAAAGTATCTAGACCTAGAGTTTATATGGCTGTTGATGAAGATCCACTATTCAGAGATTCTTTAGGAGTTGTAACTCACCATATTCATTCAAGTTCACAGGTGTTTTGGAAAGAAATGTTTGATATACAGACCAATGAAACACTCAGCATCTGGACACAAGCGAATTCCCTCTCGAAACAGCATGTTGAATACTATATTGAAGATCAACAAGACGAAGGTGCTTTGGTAGGAACGTTAATCAAACATATACCAGATGGGCATGATTTAATTTCTGGAAGTAGTATGCCAATACGTGATGTGGATACGTTTTTTAGTCAAACAACTAAAGATATTGCTATCTATGCAAACCGTGGAACGAACGGAATTGATGGTGTGGTTTCCACGGCATTAGGCATACAGCGTGCTAGAAACCGACCTGCTACTTTATTAATTGGAGATATCTCTTTCTTACATGATACTAATGGTTTGTTGGTTTCTCGTTTTCATGAGACAGACCTAACCATTGTCGTAATGAATAATGATGGAGGAGGAATTTTTTCTTATTTGCCACAGGCATCAGAAGAAATATATTTTGAAAAGTTATTTGGTACCCCGACAGGTTTAACGTTTGAAGCAATTGCCAATATGTATCAAGCTGAATATTTTTATGTGGAATCGAAGCAAGACTTTCAAAACGCTTTAACTACCGCCAAACAAAAGGATTTACGAATTATTGAAGTGAAAACAAATCGTCACGACAACGTAATAGCACACCGTCATTTATGGACAGGCATTACTGAAGAGTTGGACCGAATATGGAACAACTGATACTCAAAGTCCGAGGTGTGGAAGTTGGTTGTACAATAACCAATAGAGAAGCAGTTGATACGATTGTCTTTTTACATGGTTTTACTGGCAGCACAATGACTTGGGAACCGATAATTGAAGACTTGCCCAAGACTATTCGTTGTATTGCAGTGGATTTACTAGGTCATGGTAAAAGTGAATCACCAAAAAGTCCAAATCGTTATCAAATGAACGAACAGTTACTCGATTTACATACTTTGTTTGGTTTGCTTCAAGTCACTACGTTTTCGCTAGTTGGCTATTCTATGGGGGGACGCATTGCACTTGCCTATGCGCTCAAGTATCCGGAACATATTATTCATTTAATCCTGGAGAGTGCTTCTCCAGGCTTAGCGTCATTAGTAGAACAACAAGCTCGCGTAAAAGCTGATGAAAGATTAGCGGGAAAGATAGAAATTGAAGGCATTTCAAAATTTATTGATTACTGGCAAGATATATCTTTATTTCATTCCCAAGAAAAATTGTCTGAATGGAAACGACTAGCTATCAGACAAGAACGCTTACTGCAGTCACCATTAGGGTTGGCAAATAGTCTAAGGGGTATTGGAACTGGAAATCAACCGTCTTATTGGTTACAGTTAAAACAATTGAAAATACCAGTGACACTTGTTACAGGGGAATTTGATCAAAAGTTTAATTTAATTGCACAACAAATGAAAAAAAGTTTGTCAAATAGCCAACATATTCAAGTTTTGACCGTAGGACATGCAATACATGTGGAAAATCCCGTTCAGTTTGCTACAATAATAAGGGAGCAAGTGATAGATGGAATTTAGAGGAGGGTCAATTATGACACGTCAATGGGTAACAGAACGTACATATGAAGATATTAAATATGAGACTTATAATGGAATTGCTAAAATCACGATTAACCGTCCAGAAGTTCGCAATGCTTTTAGACCAAAGACAGTTAAAGAATTACTTGAAGCATTCACTTATGCAAGAGACGATTCTAAAGTTGGGGTTATTGTGCTAACAGGTGAGGGAGAGAAAGCATTCTGTTCCGGAGGAGATCAATCTGTTCGAGGGCATGGTGGATATGTAGGGGAAGATGAAATTCCACGTTTGAATGTTTTGGACTTACAACGTTTGATACGTGTAATACCTAAACCAGTCGTTGCAATGGTAGCTGGTTATGCTATAGGCGGTGGACATGTACTTCACGTCGTATGTGATTTAACAATTGCTGCAGACAATGCAATTTTTGGTCAAACGGGACCTAAAGTTGGATCATTTGATGCGGGCTATGGTTCAGGTTATCTTGCTCGTATTATCGGACATAAAAAAGCACGTGAAATTTGGTATTTATGCCGTCAATATGACGCACAAGCAGCCCTTGACATGGGCTTAGTCAATACAGTTGTCCCTTATGCGCAATTAGAGGACGAAACGGTGCAATGGTGTGAAGAAATGCTTTCCATGTCTCCTACAGCACTGCGTTTCTTAAAAGCAGCAATGAATGCAGATACTGATGGTTTAGCAGGTCTACAACAATTAGCTGGTGATGCTACACTTCTTTATTACACAACAGATGAAGCAAAGGAAGGCCGAGATGCCTTTAAAGAGAAACGCAAACCTGATTTTGGTCAGTTCCCTCGTTTCCCTTGATACCAACATTTCACAAGCTGTCCTTTTTAAAAGGACAGCTTTTTCTTAAGGTGGGTTAAATATGTATCCAAACTGGTTAATGCAACGTGTTAAAATGACACCAAATCGATTGGCTTTAAGATTTAAGGATAAATCTTGGACTTTTTTACAACTGTTTGATGAGGTCAAGGATACTGCAGGGAAGATGAAGTTCTCAGGTATAAATTATGGAGATCGAATTGCCATTCTTTCACCATCAAACTCTCAACTAATAGTAGCAATTCATGCGTGCTGGCAATTGGGATGTGAAATCGTATTATTAAATGAACGATTATCTGATGAAGAATTGACTTATCAAATTGAAGATGCACAACCCATTCTAGTACTCACCGCGGAAGTTTATCAAGACAGAGTTTCTACGAACAAAGTAATGACTCTGGAAAAACTGTCTGAGCAGACATCAGGACCTTACAGTGTGGAGGAAGAATGGCCGCTTAACCGAACAGTGTCCATTATGTATACTTCTGGTACATCAGGTCGCCCAAAAGGTGTTAGACAAACAGTTTTGAATCATACGACAAACGCTACTGCCTCTGCATTTAATATAGGCATTCAACCCGATGATACATGGCTTTGCGCCATGCCAATTTTTCATATAAGTGGATTGTCAATAGTCATCCGTTCTGTGTTGTATGGAATGGAAGTTAAGCTTTACGAAAAGTTTGATTTGGTACCGGTAGTAGATGATTTAGTCAATGGATCCATCACTCGAATGTCTGTCGTATCTGTTATGTTAGATAGAATCTTACGGGAATTAGAAAAGCGAGATGTAAACGTGTCTTCTCGGATGCTTACGATGTTGGTGGGGGGAGGTCCCGTGCCAAGTAATTATTTAGAAAGAGCCATTGCTCGGGGAATTCCAATACTTCAAACGTATGGAATGACTGAAACAGCCTCCCAAACAGCCACCCTTGCTCCTGAGGATGCATTTAGAAAGTTGGGTTCATCCGGAAAACCGTTATATTTAAGTTTTATTCGCATCGAAGGCGGAAAAAAACCCTTTGATGAAGGAGAAATTTGTATTCGTGGGGGACATGTGACCCCTGGTTATATTGGTCACTATGAAAGTACGTCTTCTCAAGAACACGGGTGGTTGTTTACAGGTGATATTGGATATTTTGATGATGAGGGTTACTTATATGTGGTCGACCGTCGTTCTGATTTAATTATTTCTGGTGGTGAGAACATTTATCCAGCAGAAGTTGAGAATGCGATTTTACAACATCCCATGATACGAGAAGCGGGAGTATGTGGTATGGATGATGAAACCTGGGGACAAGTACCTGTTGCCTTTATTGTCAGTGATGTAGAAATTTCAATAAGTTCTTTACAAAACTTTTTGCAATCAAAATTAGCGTCATATAAAATACCGAAAATTCTACATCAAATAAATGAAATGCCAAGAAATGCTTCAAATAAATTACTAAGAAGAGAGTTGAGGACGTGGTTAGCATCCAAATCAAACAAGTAATGTTATACCACGTGCGGGTGCCTCTTAAGAAACCTTTCTCAACGCATCTACAACAAGTTAAAGAACGAGAAAGTATACTTATCGAAGTATTGGATTCAGAAGGCTTTAGCGGTGTCGGAGAGTGCGTAGCATTTTCTTCACCTTGGTACACTGAAGAAACCGTTGACACAGTATGGCAAACGCTTGAAAAGTGGATAATTCCAGCAATTTTAAACCAAACATTCTCACATCCTGATGAACTCGATAGTTGTTTATCATCAGTTAAGCGAAATCATATGGCTAAATCTACTGTTAATCATGCGATATGGGACATCTATGCCAAAAAGTTAAATCAACCTCTATGGCAAGTAATAGGGGGAGAGTCAAAACCGATTGAAGCGGGTATTGTCGTCGCTACTGCAAACAACGAAGAAATGTATGAGGAAATAGAGATTGCGGTGGAAAAAGGCTATAAACGTATTAAAATTAAAATCTCACAAACATCAAATCCTAAGCAATTAAAAAAAATGATTGCACATTATCCGCAAATGTTATTTTTTGCTGATGCGAATGGAGCATTTACAGAACAGACAATGCACCTGTTACAGAATTTTGACGAATGTGGTTTCACCTTGATTGAGCAACCTTTTTCAGAACTACATAATGTCGTTTCAGCAGAAGCTCAAAAAATAATGAATACACCTTTTGCGTTGGATGAAAGTATTTCTAGTTTTCAGGATGTTGAAGATATGATAGAAAGAAGATCCGGGAAAATAATTGTCATGAAACAAGGTAGAGTAGGAGGGCTTTCAAATGCTCTTCGGATTCATGAATATTGTGTAAAGAAGGATATCCCAATTTGGGTGGGAGGAATGATTGAGTTTGGCGTATCAAAGGCTTTTAATTTAGCCTTCGCTTCGTTGCCTGGAGTTAAGTTCCCAGGCGATTTTAGTTCATCTTCACACTTTTGGAATAAAGATTTAGCTGCTCCATCTATTAATGTACACAAGGGAGAGATTCAGCTACCAAGCGAACCAGGTGTTGGAGTGAAATGGAGTCATGAGATAATTAACCAGTACGTATTGAGAACTAAACAATTTAATCCATAAAAAAACCACAGACTGTGTTTCAATCTGTGGTTTGTTCTTTAATTAGAAGAGTCTAGCGCCTTCTTTAAGGTCTCTAAGTTTTGCTCCATTAAGGTGAAATAGGTCTCTTTATTATCTATGTCTTGTTGTGTTAAGACACCTAAATTATGCATTGATAATGCATCTGCGCCAATTTCGTTTTGAATCACTTTTGTTAGCTTGGAAGAGACATTTTGTTCAAATAAGATTGTTTTGATATTCTTATCTTTTGCTAGTTCTACAAGTTCAGTTAATTCTTTTTGAGATGGTTCATTTTGAGAGTTTAATCCTGCAACTGCTACTTGTTCAAGACCGTATGGTTCAGCTAAGTAACCAAAAGCTGAATGAGAAACAAAAAATGTTTTATTTTTAGAAGCATTCGCCATCTCTTTGAAGTCTGCATCCAATTGTTCAAGATCTTGTACTAATGCATCATAGTTTTCTGTATAAGTTGCTTTATTTTCTGAGTCTTTCTCAATTAATGAATCTTTTATTGAAGTAGCAAGACTCACACTAATTTGTGGTGAAATCCAAAGGTGATAATCGATTTCTCCATGGGCATGATCATCGTGACTTTCTGCTTCAGTGCTTTCTTCATCGTGAGCATGTTCATCATTGTGACCTTCTTCTTCAGTAGCATGCTCTTCTTCAGTGCTTTCTTCAGAGTGAGCATGTTCATCGTGGCCTTCTTCAGTAGCATGCTCTTCTTCAGTGCTATCTTCAGAGTGAGCATGTTCATCGTGGCCTTCTTCAGTAGCATGCTCTTCTTCAGTGCTTTCTTCATCGTGAGCATGTTCATCATGGCTTTCTTCAGTGCTTTCTTCAGCATGAGCATCATCGTGATTTTCTTCTTCAGATGTACCAACGTTTAAATCTTTGTCAGATACAGAATCTGCAGTTGAGATCAGTGTGACGGATTCCGTAGCCAACGTCTTTTTAGCATTTTCAACAAATCCTTCTAGTCCTAGTCCAATATAAAAAAATAAGTCTGCTTCAGCTAAAGCCATCATATCTTTTTGTGTTGGATCAAATGTATGCTCGTTAGAACCTGCAGGGTATACTGATTTAACATTAACTAGGTTACCACCGATTCGTTCAGTAAAGTAGGTCAGTGGGTAGACTGTTGTATAAACAGTTAAAGTTTCCTGATTCTGCTCTTTAGTTGAATTAGTTGTTGTATTGTCAGTACCACATGCTGCGGTGTATATAGCTAATAAAGTCACTAAACTAATTAGAATTAATTTCTTCATGATTGATTCCCCCAAAATGTAATCGTTACGATTTAAATACAGTTATTAGCATACAATCTATAAGATCAAAATGCAAGCAAAAAAATGACTTTTTTATCAAAAAGTCATTTTTGGAAGTGAATCTATAAGGTTTTTGAAATTTTTAACCTAGTATTTGGTTAAAAATATAGTAAATAGAGGTTATCTCACTTTGAAAAGTCTTTCATTTCTTTTTTAAGGTATTGTTTCTTTCCGACCACTCAACAGGAACGGGATCATAACCGCCTTTATTAAATGGATGGCAACTCAGGATTCGTTTAACCGCTAAGTAGATTCCTTTGAGTGCTCCATGTTTTTCGACTGCTTCAACACCATAATGGGAACATGTTGGATAAAATCGACAACTAGGTGGTTTTAATGGAGAAATAAATTTCTGATAAAAGCGAAAAACTCCAATTATAATGATTTTCATGAAAGTTCATCTCGTTTAAATGTTTTTTCTTGTAATGTATCAACTGAGCTATTGTTAGAAGATGAATTTTTTTTAGTAACAAACAACATTAAAGCCATTCCAAACACACTAAATATAGCTACCATTAACAGTATCCATAAAGACATATATTTCACTCCACTTCACATACTAGGTTTATTGTAAGGACTTTAGTGGTAAATTGAAAGTATAGACCTTTAAATAAACTTAGGAGAGTGAAGAATTTATGTCAGAATCATTAAATAAGGAACTGAACAATCAAGTTGCAACTTGGTCGGTCTTGTATACTAAATTACATAATTACCATTGGTATGTAAAAGGACCACAATTCTTTACCTTACACGCAAAGTTTGAAGAACTATATAACGAAGCAACGATTCATATGGATGAAATTGCGGAGCGTCTATTAACACTTGGAGGAAAACCAGTAGCAACGTTAAAAGAGCATTTGGAGTTGTCTGATGTAATAGAAGCGACTGGAAAAGAAACTACTGATCAAATGGTTGAAGCTGTAGTTGAAGATTTCAACATCATCATGAAATCCTTAAAAAAAGGGATGGATGAAGCAACAAAAGATGAAGATGATATGACGGTAGATTTACTAAATGCAGTTTATCAGTCAATAGAAAAACATCAATGGATGCTAAATGCCTTCTTAGGTGATACAAATAAATAATAGAGTGGGCAAATTCCTTTTAGGAATTTGCCTTTTTTAATGAAAGAAATCGTATGTAAATTAGGAGGAAATTGGTTAGTTGCAACCAAATCGAGAAAGTTGCAACGAAATCGCGAAAGTTGCAACCAAATTGCAAAAGTTGCAACCAAATACCATTCAGTCCCAATCTCACAATGAAAATTTGATTAAACACAGAAAATACTATTCCTGTGAGTGAAAAATCAATATAACAAACCATAATTAGTCAGCCCACGCATTCGTACGGCTATGTTTTTTGTAAAAGAAACCGCGTGAAAATTAGGAGGAAATTGGTTAGTTGCAACCAAATCGAGAAAGTTGCAACGAAATCATGAAAGTTGCAACCAAATCGAAAAAGTTGCAACGAAATACCATTCAGTCCCTATCTCACGATGAAAATTTGATTAAACACAGAAAACACTATTCCTGTGATTGAAAAATAAATATAACAAACCATAATTAGTCAGCCCACGTTCATACGCAGGGCATGTTTTTTATACAAGAAATCGCGTGAAAATTAGGAGGAAATTGGTTAGTTGCAACGAAATCGCAAAAGTTGCAACGAAATCATGAAAGTTGCAACGAAATCGCAAAAGTTGCAACGAAAAATCATTTAGTCCCAATCTCACAATGAAAATTTGATTAAACATAGAAAACACTATTCCTGTGAGTGAAAAATCAATATAACAAACCATATTTAGTCAGCCCACGTTCATACGCAGGGCATGTTTTTTATACAAGAAATCGCGTGAAAATTAGGAGGAAATTGGTTAGTTGCAACCAAATTGCAAAAGTTGCAACCAAATACCATTCAGTCCCAATCTCACAATGAAAATTTGATTAAACACAGAAAATACTATTCCTGTGAGTGAAAAATCAATATAACAAACCATAATTAGTCAGCCCACGCATTCGTACGGCTATGTTTTTTGTAAAAGAAACCGCGTGAAAATTAGGAGGAAATTGGTTAGTTGCAACGAAATCATGAAAGTTGCAACCAAATCGCAAAAGTTGCAACGAAATTTCAAAAGTTGCAACGAAATCCCATTCAGTTCCTATCACACGAAGGAATTCAAATTATAATTTAACTTCTCCTCTATTAGATCGACTTAATAAAGTCTGGTTCGATTGACATGAAAGAATTTTGTGTTACTTTTTAAATTCAATTTATATCCCATGCATGAAATTATTTTAGGGTGACATGCTAGTAAAAAAGGGGTTGGAAAAATGTCGAAAATATTTGTTTCGGTAAGTAACCATCGTTATTATTATCATCCAGACGATTCACCTTGGGAGTTTGAAATAGAGGCTGAACCAGAAGTTTTATCAGTTCTTGACCAATTATTTGATCAACAAGATCAATATGAATGGAGAGGATTCTGGCGAGCGCATACCCCATATGTCCCATATCATTTGGACCCTGAAAATGATGAGGTAGATATAAGATTGAAAAAGGTGTATGCCCTAATTCATGAGTACGGTAATGAGGAAGCGAAAAAACAAATTGAGACTATGCCATATTATAGTTGAATGCTTTACATGCCTTAGCTACACTATTTGAAAGGAGTGTAGAAGGCATGTTTTATTTTATAGATCAACATGGAATAAAAGTAACATTATCTTTTGAAAAAAGTTCCTTCTCAATTCCTACTAAACACGTGCTTGTAATAGCTAATGACAATGACAAATGGTTGCTTACAAAACATCCAAGTAGAGGTCTTGAATTTCCTGGAGGTAAAGTAGACACTAACGAAACATTAGAACAGGCAGCAAAGCGGGAAACATATGAAGAGACAGGTGCTAGACTCGCAAATCTTGAATGGTTTGCTGAATATATGGTGCATGATGTAAAGCCCTTTTGTAAAGTTGTATTTCGTTCAACTGTTGAATCTATTGATACAAGAGTTGACTATTTTGAAACAGAAGGACCAGTCTGGTTAACGTACCCACAACTTTTTAAATCAACTAGTCTTAGTTTCCATATGAAAGATGAAGGTATGCGAAAAATGTTGGAGCAGGTGATGTTAAATGAAAATAGATGGAACGATTGAACAAAAACGTGATTATCCAAGTCCCAATCCAAATGTACGTTTAACAGAAATAGTATATTGGTCATGTGGGTATCGTGTTAAAGGACTTCTTGCTGAGCCAGTAAAGCTAGGTAACCATGAAGGTATACTTTATTTAAGAGGTGGTATTCAAAACATCGGAATGGTTCGTCCAGCTCGTATTACTCAGTTTGCAGGACAAGGGTTTGTTGTGTTTGCTCCTTATTATCGTGGAAATCGAGGAGGGGAAGGACGTGATGAATTTGCTGGGGAAGATTGTTATGACGCTGTGAACGGTGTAGACGTCTTAAAACAGTTTCTAACGGTTGATCGAATACATATATTCGCATTTTCTCGTGGGGGTATCATGGGATTATGGACTGCGATTTTGAGAAAGGATATTGTTTCAGTCGTGACATGGTCGGGGGTGTCAGATGTGGTCCTTACTTATGAAGAAAGAAACGATATGAGGCGTATGATGAAAAGGGTTATTGGTGGAAGTCCAAATAGTGCACGACCAGAATATGATAAACGTCAACCTTTACCACATATTAAGGATATTAACGCAGCTCTATTAATTATCCATGGCAAAAAAGACCTTAACGTTAGTTTTGAGCACGCAATTCGGTTAGAAGAAGCGCTTGTTAAAGAAGGTAAAGTTTTTGAATCTTGGTATTTTAAAGAATTCACACATTATTTCCCAATGAAAACCAATATGCAAACAGTTCATGATTTAACGAATTGGATGAAACTTCAAGGTAGATGATAAAAAAATATAAAGCAACAATTCAAGTTCATTATTCTGAATTTCAAGGAAAGTCATTCTGTTTCATATTTTATAGAGAATATAAAAAGGACCTGCACATAAGTGCAAGTCCTTTCTAATTAGTTCAAGTTAATAGGCCCGCCTTTAGAAACGATATCCTGAGCAACTGATCCAAATTTCTTGAAATTTTCACGGAATTGACTAGCTAATTCTTTTGCTTTTATATCATATGCTTCAACGTCAGGCCATGCATCACGTGGATTTAACACGCTATCAGGTACTCCTGGCACCTGTTTAGGAATAGCTAGACCAAATACAGAACCTCGATCTGTTTCTACATTGTCTAATTTACCTTCTAATGCAGCACGAACCATTGCACGTGTATAAGAAAGTTTCATACGGCTACCAACACCATACTCGCCACCAGTCCAACCTGTGTTCACTAAGAACACTTGAGGACTATGTTCGTCAATCTTCTTCCCTAACATTTCTGCATAAACAGTCGCAGGTAAAGGAAGGAAAGGAGAGCCAAAACAAGCTGAGAATGTTACTTGTGGAGAAGTAATGCCACGTTCTGTTCCTGCAAGTTTCGATGTGAAACCACTTAAGAAGTGATACATTGCTTGTTCTTTCGTTAACTTACTGATGGGAGGTAATATGCCAAAAGCGTCAGCTGTTAAGAAAATAATTGTGTTTGGGTGACCGCCTACTGAAGTTTTAACGATATTATCAATTGCTTGTAATGGGTAAGCTGCACGAGTATTTTCAGTTAATGAAATATCATTGTAGTCAGCCAAGCCTGTTTTAGGATCTACCACGACGTTTTCTAATACAGATCCAAATTGAATTGCATCGAAAATTTGCGGCTCATTTTCACGAGTTAGGTTGATTGCTTTTGCATAGCAGCCACCTTCAATGTTAAATACGCCATTATCTGACCATCCGTGCTCATCGTCACCAATTAATTTGCGATTTGGATCAGCAGATAAAGTCGTTTTTCCGGTTCCTGATAAACCGAAGAATAAAGCAACATCGCCATTTTCACTAACATTAGAAGAACAATGCATAGATAAAATACCTTTTTCTGGAAGTAAATAATTCATGATAGAGAAAATAGATTTCTTAATTTCACCAGCATACTCTGTACCGCCAATTAAAATGATGCGTTCTTCCATTGATATAATGATAAATGTTTCAGACGCTGTTCCATCTACGGCAGGGTTTGCTTTAAAGGTTGGAGCAGAAACAATTGTGAATTCAGACTCATGAGAAGCTAACTCCTCTGCAGTAGGACGAATAAATAATTGGTGGGAAAATAGATTATGCCATGCATATTCATTTATTACTTGAAATGAAAGACGAGATTCTTTATCTGCGCCTGCAAAGCCTTTAAAGACAAATAACTCTTCTTTTGTGTTTAAATAGTCAAGAACCTTACTATATAAAGAGGAGAAAACTTCGTGAGATATCGGTTGGTTTACTGCACCCCAATTAATCTTATCTTTTGAAATGGCTTCTTCAACTACATACTTATCTTTAGGAGAACGACCTGTATACTTTCCAGTCTCCGCCTTTAGAGCACCAGTTGATGTTAAGACAGCTTCTCCACGTGATACTGCTTTTTCTACTAACTGTGGTACAGAAAGCTGTATATGCACGTTTTGACCATTTAACAATTCGTTCAGCTTATTAACAGTGTTCACTGAATTCATGTATATGTACCTTCCTTTTTCATGTATTCCCTTTTATTGGGGTGTGAAATCATTCGACCATTAGTATAACACATTTCGCTTAATAAACTACACTAATAGCCTAATTAAATTGCCTTAAAATGTTGTTAATTTATAAGACCTAAAATGTTTGACATAACATGTTTTGTTTATTATGATTTAAAATTGAACGGATACTCTTATCCCGAGATGGTGGAGGGTTCAGGCCCGATGAAACCCGGCAACCTGCAGTTATCTAACAAGTAGTAATTGGCAAAGGTGCTGAACCTGAACCAAGGTGAATTCCTTGGATGATAAGAGTTAAAGGTGCTTAGAATTCTGATCTTTCTCATGTTCCGTGAGAAAGGAATTTCTTTAAGACATCTCCCTTTATCCTCGTGTGCAGAGGCCTGATAAGGCAGAAGGTTTAAATAAACTGGATCTGGATGAGGCTTAGCATGGGAAATGAGTACCGTTTGAATTTTCCGAGAGCAATCTCGAAGGATATAGGAGGAAATAGTAAATGACAAATCGTCGTCTGTTTACATCAGAATCAGTAACAGAAGGGCATCCAGATAAAATTTGTGATCAAATCTCAGATGCTATTTTAGATGCAATTTTAACTGACGATCCAAACGCACGTGTAGCTTGTGAAACTACAGTTACAACAGGTCTAGTACTTGTTGCAGGTGAAATCACAACTTCTGCTTATGTGGATATTCAAAAGGTTGTACGTCAAACAGTTCGTGAAATTGGCTATACACGTGCAAAATATGGTTTTGACTCAGAGACTTCTGCAGTTCTTACTGCAATTGATGAACAATCTGCTGATATTGCGATGGGTGTTAACCAAGCACTTGAAGCTCGTGAAGGGTCAATGACTGAATCAGACATTGATGCAATTGGAGCAGGAGACCAAGGTTTAATGTTTGGTTATGCTTGTAATGAAACACCTGAATTAATGCCTCTTCCTATTAGTATGGCTCATAAATTAGCACGCCGTTTGGCAGAAGTTCGTAAAGAAGAAATCCTTCCATACTTACGTCCTGACGGTAAAACACAAGTAACAGTTGAATACGACGAAAATAATAAACCTTTACGTATTGACACAATCGTTATTTCAACACAACATCACCCAGAAGTAACACTTGAACAGATTCAACGCAACATTAAAGAATTCGTTATTAATCCTGTAGTACCTTCAGAACTAATTGATGAAAATACAAAATACTTTATAAATCCTACTGGCCGTTTTGTAATTGGTGGACCACAAGGCGATGCTGGATTAACTGGACGTAAAATTATCGTTGATACATACGGCGGATATGCACGTCACGGTGGTGGTGCATTTTCTGGTAAGGATCCAACTAAAGTGGATCGTTCAGCTGCATACGCTGCACGCTATGTAGCAAAAAATATTGTAGCAGCAGGACTTGCTGACCGTGTAGAAGTACAACTTGCATATGCAATCGGTGTAGCGCAACCTGTTTCAATTGCTATTGATACGTTTGGTACCGGTACAGTAGCAGAATCTAAGCTAGTCGAGTTAGTTCGTGAATTATTCGACTTACGTCCAGCCGGAATTATAAAAATGTTAGATCTTCGTAGACCGATTTATAAGCAGACTGCTGCTTACGGACACTTTGGCCGTACAGATATAGATTTATCATGGGAAAAAACAGACAAAGCGGATGCTTTGAAAGAAAAAGCAAATAGATAAAATAAAAGCTGTTTCAGATAATTTCTGAAACAGCTTTTTATTTAGAAAAAAATAGAGTTTGACCTAATCCCCTACTATTCAATAACTACATCTCTATTTAACTTCTTGCATGCTTTTATAAATTTGTCCTTTCTCCACGTACTCCCTGATAACACGATCCATATCTTTCTTATCTTCATCATTTAATTCCCGAACTACCTTTGCTGGGGAGCCTAACGCTAACATCCCTGGAGGTATCACTTTTCCAGGAGGAACTAAACTACCAGCTCCAATAAATGCACCTTCGCCAATTTCAGCACCATCTAGAATAATCGATCCCATTCCGATCAATGCTCCTTTTCGGATGGTACAACTATGTAATGTTACATGATGACCAATTGTAACTTCATCCTCTAAAATTAAGGGTGCTAAAGGGCTTTGATGTAGACAACATAAATCCTGAATGCTTACTTTGCTCCCTATACGTGTTGCATTTACGTCCCCACGTATCACTGTGTTGAACCAAATTGTTGACTCTGGACCGATTGTCACATCCCCGCTAATTGTGACATAATCAGCAATATAAACAGATGGATCAATTATAGGTGTTTTACCTTTAAAAGAGTAAATCATACAAAAACCTCGTTTCTTATAGTAATATGATTCCATTATACAAAAGAAGAAGAACATAAACGATGATTAAGGAAATACGTTTGGCAGAATGTGACGTTAGCACCGTAAATAGTATTCTGATAGAGGTCGTTAGCACTTAGTACTGAGAAAGAATGAAGGAGCGATATTCATGTGGAAATGGGAAGCTGAGGTTCAAGCGAAAGCGGTCATCGCAATTATACATAGCGCGTATGAGCATCATAGTAGGTATGCATGGTTAATTGAAAAATTTAGAAGTTCCGGTTTTCATGTTGTAATGGGCGACTTGCCAGGACATGGAGAAGCTGCTCGAAAAAGAAGAGCACATGACGAAAGTTTTAAGTCATATAGTGAATATGTGGATCAATTATTAGGAGCGTCTCTTTCATATAACTTACCGATATTTGTAATGGGACATGGATTAGGTTCAACCTTATTAATGCATGCACTTCAAGAAAAATCGATTGAATGTGCTGCGGTAATAGTAACCTCTCCTTGGTTGCATTTACAAATTCACCCATCAAAAATGAAGAGTGCTTTATCGAACATGGGAAAGTTAACGGATAATGTAAAAAGCACTCATCCTGTGACTATTAAACAGCTGACGAGAAACTATGATGTCTATACACAAGATAAAGATGATGATCTTTATAATACTACCATTACATTGAAATGGTATCGTGAGTTGCAACAACTAATGAAAGCAACATCTGGAATGCAAGCAAGTATTCAGAACCTACCTATTTTGATGATGACAGCTGAGCGAGATAAGATAACTAATCAGTCACATGCAAAACATTGGTTACTAAAGCAGAATCTTTCTGAACTTCAATATAAAGAATGGGAAAATTGTTTTCACGATTTGTTTCATGAACCTGAACGCGATGATATATTTTTGTATACCGAATCCTTTATGAATAATGTTTTACGGTCAATTGGCTATATTGTCTAGATGCTATGAATTGTTGTTTTTATAAAAAATCAAGAACGTATAGAAATTTGAGGTACCATGAACCCCGTGTTCATGGTGTTTTTAGTATATGGAGACTAACACGGTGCGCTCTAGCTAATTCGATTAGTTCAAGGTTTTCCATGCTATAAATCCTTAACTTGAAGATCATTGTGACTTCTAACAATTTGGCGATAACGGATTCTTATGCCGGGTTACGTAAAAAAACTACCCAACCTTAAAAAATGAAGAAAAAAGCCGAAATTGTATCTTCGGCTGCTTCTCTCTATAAATTCAGTGTCCAGTCACACGTCGACCCAAATCAAAAATACGATATGCTCAATGGTTAAAGTGGCGCGTGGGAATCAAACCCACAGCAAGATTGTCTGTATGGAGACCTTCTGGAGATGACAACGTTAATTCCAGAGGGTCCTTCAGTCTTGAGATTATGGTGCAGTAGTTTTGCAGTCTGAAGCAAACTGGAACCAATGCCTAAAATGTCCGGGTGCAATTTGCCCGGATTTTTGCGTTTATTAAAAGTAAATCGTTGAGAAAAATGATTTATTAGCCATTTATTTCTATTTAAGACTTTGTAGACATACTTTTTCTTATAGTGTTTAGTTTTATTGATACGTAGGAGGAACTGAAATAGAAGAAATAATTTTAAGTATTAACGACTACTTGTGGGGACCATGGATGATTACTTTCTATTTTGGTCTAGGTATATTCTTTACACTCTTAACAAGGTTCTTACAAGTTCGCTTGTTTAAAGACATGCTCGTCCAAATTGGAAAAGGAGAAAAGTCAGATGAAGGTGTTTCTTCATTTCAAGCATTGTCAATCTCTTTGTCAGGACGTTTAGGGACTGGGAATATTGCTGGTACAGCGACAGCTATTGCATTTGGTGGTCCTGGTGCTATTTTCTGGATGTGTGCGATTGCTTTTATTGGGGCCTCTAGCGCATTTATTGAGTCAACACTAGCCCAAATCTATAAAGTGAAGCAAGATGGACAATATCGTGGAGGGCCTGCCTACTACATAGAAAAAGGAATTGGTTGGAAATGGTATGCTCGTCTATTTGCAGTGGTAACAATTTGTGCAACTGCTTTATTGTTGCCAGGAATTCAGGCAAACTCAATTGCTATTGGGGTTGAAAATGCCTTTAGGTTGGAACCATGGGTCACAGGAACAGCGATAACTATTATTCTAGGTTTTATTATTATTGGCGGAGTGAAACGGATTGCAAATGTTGCGCAAGTTGTGGTTCCATTTATCGGAATTATATATATTTTGTTTGCATTAGGTATCATTATCATCAATATCTCTGATTTACCAGACGTAATATCTTTAATTTTTCGGAGTGCTTTTAACCTTGATGCGACTTATGGAGGAATGATGGGGTCCGCTATTATTTGGGGGGTCAAACGAAGTTTATATTCTAACGAAGCGGGCCAAGGATCAGGAGCACACGCCGCCGCGGCCGCTGAAGTGTCTCATCCAGTAAAACAAGGACTTGTCCAAGCATTTTCTGTCTACATTGATACATTATTCATTTGTACTGCTACCGCGTTAATGATTTTGTTGACTGGAATGTATAATGTTCAACCAGATGGTAGTGGAAGTATGTTTATTGTTGAAAATTTACCAGATGTTGAGGCGGGTCCAGCATATACACAAGCAGCAATAGATACTGCATTACCGGGAAAAGGCGCTGGTTTCGTAGCAATTTCTTTATTCTTTTTTGGTTTTCCAGCAATGATGGCATTTTATTATATCGCTGAGGTGAATGTATCCTATTTGTTAAAAGGGGTTTATTACAAAATCACAGTTTTCTTGTTAAAAATTGTTTTATTATTTTCAGCATTTTATGGAGCAATTAGAAGTGCGAAGCTTGCATGGGCGCTGGGAGATTTGGGTTTAGCAATCATGTTAATGCTTAATTCTGTTGCCTTAATCATTTTAGTAAAACCTGCATTAGTTGCTTTAAGAGATTATGAGGCTCAGAAAAAAAGAGGAAAAGATCCTGTGTTTCATCCTATTAGGCTCGGAATTAAAAATGCAGATACATGGAAAAAATAATTGAAACTAGAAAAAAAGTAATGATTTATATCTATTTCTACTTATATTTATATTAAATATTTGAATAAGTCAAGACATTTATTAATAAGCATTATCTTGTATACATATACTTTTTGTAATATAGTAAATTGTGTGATAATAAAATTTTTAGTTAAAAGGGGGAAAACAGATGGAAGAGTTTATTGGGCATATTAACAGTTTTTTATGGGGTCCTTGGATGATTTATGGGTGTTTAGCAGTTGGACTTTTATTTTCAATTCTTACAAGATTTTTGCAAGTTCGTTTAGTTAAGGATATGGTGCAGCAAATATTTAAAGGTAAAGAATCAGATGCAGGCGTATCTTCCTTCCAAGCACTAGCTATCGCTTTATCTGGACGAGTAGGTACTGGTAATATTGCTGGTACGGCAACAGCTATCGCATTTGGTGGACCAGGAGCTGTCTTCTGGATGTGGATGATTGCATTTATTGGAGCATCTTCAGCATTTATTGAGTCTACTTTAGCTCAAATTTATAAAGTGAAAGAAAATGGACAATATCGAGGTGGTCCAGCCTACTACATAGAAAAGGGAATTGGCTTGAAATGGTATGGAGTGACTTTTGCACTTGCTGCATTATTGGCTTTATCTATTTTAATGCCAGGTATTCAAACCAACTCGATTGCCATCGGAATGGAAAATGCATTTGCTCTTCCTAGATGGATTACGGGTGCAGTAATTGCAGTTATTCTTGGTATTATTATCCTTGGTGGAGTAAAACGTATTGCTCATGTTGCTCAAGTAGTTGTACCTTTTATGGCTATTGCCTATATGATTATGGCAGTTATTATTATTGGTATGAATATTACAGAGCTACCAGGTGTTATATCTTTAATCTTCTCTAGCGCATTCGGTTTTGATTCTACTTTTGGTGGGATGATTGGTGCAGCAATTGCTTGGGGAGTTAAACGTGGTATTTATTCAAATGAAGCAGGACAAGGAACTGGACCACATGCAGCAGCTGCTGCGGAAGTATCTCACCCAG
The DNA here is from genome assembly GCF_000286315.1 of Paenisporosarcina sp. TG20. Lineage (GTDB taxonomy): Bacteria > Bacillota > Bacilli > Bacillales_A > Planococcaceae > Paenisporosarcina. Next base: position 24,216 of record NZ_ALJG01000329.1, read on the forward strand.
TGAAACAAGGTCTTGTTCAAGCATTTTCAGTATATATTGATACTTTACTAGTTTGTTCGGCAACAGCCTTCATGATCCTATTCACTGGTATGTACAATGTACAGTTGGATGATGGGAATGGTGAATTTGTATATGAAGGACTTTCTGGTATAGAGGCAGGTCCTGGTTATACACAAGCTGCTATTGACTTTGCAATGCCAGGTACAGGAATTGGTGCTGGATTTGTAGCGATTGCTTTATTCTTCTTTGCTTTTACAACAATCATGGCTTACTACTACATGGCTGAAACGAATGTTGCTTACCTATTAAAAGGAAGAGCAGAAAAGATTGGAATTTTCGTATTGAAAATTGTTATTATCGTAACTGCTTTCCTAGGTACAGTTCGTGAAGCGGGTCTTGCGTGGGCTTTAGGTGATGTTGGTTTAGGATTAATGGTATGGCTTAACTTAATAGCGATACTCATTATTGCAAAACCAGCACTTATTGCACTGAAAGATTATGAAACACAGAAAAAAGCAGGTTTAGATCCTGTCTTTGATCCTACTAAACTAGGAATAAAAAATGCGGATTTCTGGGTTGAATATAACGAGAACTTGAAGAAAAAATAGAATAAAATAAACAATCGTCCAATTTAATTTGGGCGATTGTTTATTTCTGTTATAGTAATAAGAAAAAGGGGAATAAATCTTGGCAACTTTCTTATCAATTTTAATTATCATAACAGGTATTGGTGTATTTTTTGTTATGAAGAAGTTTTCTCATACAAATAAAACATACTTGGTGAATTTTACAATTGCTTTGCTGATGGCTTTACTATTCATTCGATCGTTTATGCTAGTGCCTCTTGATTGGATTGGCTATATAGCTATCGTTTTTTGTGGTCTAGCTTTCATAGCGCAAGTCATTCTAGGAGTTAAAAACTTAAAAACTTCATAATAAGTGAAAGAATATTTGTAATACTTACGAGGGCACTGAAAAAGTCCTCAAAAGGATTTCATAGCGAGTAAGTGAACGACATATTGTTCACTTACTCGCTTTTTATATGGAACCCGTTGATTTCCGTTCCAGGCGGACGCGTTCCGCCGGCATGG
>NZ_ALJG01000330.1 GCF_000286315.1 Paenisporosarcina sp. TG20
AGCGATTGTCTTTTTGATGACCACCTTCAAAAGAGTGCTAACTTGGATTCTATTAGCGTTGCTCAGTTGTCACGGCGACTTAACAGCATGAACTCAGACATCTTCCAACCATTGTTTTTGGATTTATTTGTTCAAATTCAGATGAAAACGAATTACTCAAAAATCACGATGCCATTAAAAATCATTGATTCGAGTACGTTACCACTGAATTTGACGAACCATAAATGGGCTAAATTCCGTAAAACGAAAGCAGGAGTGAAGCTGCATTTACGTCTGGTATTCATGGAAAAGGAACTCTCATATCCCGAAAAAGTCGTGCTCACAAACGCGAAGGAACACGATCGTGGTCAACTTGAAGTGATGGTGGATAACAAAGAATGCATGTACGTATTCGATCGTGCCTACTTAGATTATGAACGTTTCGATCGCATGACAGATGACGGGTACTTCTTCCTAACTAGATTACGCAAAAACGCAGTAGTACGAGTGGTTGATGAATTTAAACTACCCAAAGATTCCGCTGTTATATCGGATCAAATGGTATTAATTGGCACCACACAAAACCGTGCTGAAAACTATTTTCGCTTACTCAAAGTCATCGATTCAAAAGGCAATGAACAGCAGTTAATCACTAATCGTTTCGACTTGAGTGCCGAAGAAATCTCGGAAATGTACAAGTCGAGATGGGCGATTGAACTATTTTTCAAGTGGATCAAGCAACATTTGAACATTAAAAAGTTCTACGGCCAAAGTGAACAAGCCATTCATAATCAGGTTTTCATCGCACTGATTGTATACTGTCTTCACGTGTTAGCGCAGATCGCAACGGGAAGTAAGTATAAAATCCTCCGAATAGGCCGATATTTAAAGGCTTCACTTTGGAAGCCAGCACATCTTTGGATTCGAAAAATCGAAGGAAAAGTGGTTCCGTAATAAGCAAACTGTCATCGTTGAAAAAGTCTAATTGTAAATAAAAACCAAATGGATGGAGCCCCCTTTATTGGAGTGTTTCCTTTTTTGGCTTTTACCCACAAAAATAAGTAGATTGAATTTTCAGTTACTATTTATGCAACACTAGCGACTGGTTATATCTATATTGGTGAATTTCAGAAAAAACAAGTCAGATAGATAAGGGAATTTAATCTGTTTTCCTTATTTATGGGCAAATGCAACCGAACCTCACTAATCAGCGAAGAAATAATCCGAATCGATACTATAAGCCCCAACAAAATGGAATCTCCCCGGTAGCACAATAGCGCTTAACGATCGGTTAAGGCAACTCATATGGAAGAGATGGAAGAAAACCAAGACAAAATACTCGCAACATAGAAGATTGGGAATCTCGTATAAAGAAGCTGGGTGATTGCCAATATTCGAAAAGGATATTGGAGGATTTCATCCCGAAAAACTCTTCATAAGCAATTAAAACAAAAACGCTCAATAAATGGGGCCACAAAGACCTAAATCAAAATTAATGAGTGTTGATACTTAAGTTATTGAACCGGTATATACCGAACGGTACATATGGTGGTGTGAGAGGTCGGTTAATCAATTAATGATTAGCCTTCGTCAATTTTAAATTACTGTATATTTTTTAGTGGATTTTTGAATTATTTGTGCTATAATAGGAAAGTCGTATAAATCATGCTCAATATAATTAAATGATTCCTGATTAGAGTGGAGGGATAATGATGCGCGTTAACATCACATTAGCTTGCACAGATTGCGGCGAGCGCAACTATATTTCAAAGAAAAACAAGCGTAACAACCCGGAACGTCTTGAAATGAAAAAATATTGCTCACGTGAAAAGAAAATGACTACACACCGTGAAACAAAATAAAACCATTTAACCAAAACCTGCTCAGGTTTTGGTTTTTTTCATGGAGGGAATCATATTGGAAAAATCTATATTGCGAAAAATGACCTTACAGGTTTTAAACGAAATGGAATTGCTAGAGCATCAGCAAAAGTCCCAAAAGATACAAAAGAGATTAATAAAAGAAGATGACATCAAAAATGCACAAATCATTGGAATAACATTATCGTCTCTTCCTGAAGTTGACACATGGAACTTAATTGAAGAACTTTGGAACCAAGGAAAACAAGTAGCGGTTCCTAAGTGTAACCCTATTTCTCGTGAAATGAACTTCTATGTGATTGACTCATATAATCAACTAGAAGTTGTTTATATGAAATTAAAAGAACCTATTCCTAACATGACAAAGTCAGTCAATGAAAACCAAATTGATGTATTAATTGTTCCTGGCGTCGTTTTTGATAGGAGAGGATATCGAATTGGTTTTGGTGGAGGTTACTATGACCGTTTCTTAAGTGGTTACGGTGGACCAACCGTTGCTTTAGCATTTAATAGTCAAATGATTGAAAAAGTACCTGTTGAACGGTTCGATTTGCCTGTAAACATTATTCTAACTGAGAGCGAACGTATTCAATGTTCGAATACGGAGTAATTACGAAATTATACTATACAAAAACTTAATTTATTGAAACCCTGTCGCCTAGATCGATTGGGTTTTTTATTTTTATAAAAGACATATAATCAATAATATTTTAATAAACATGAAACTTTTAGAGGTTACAAACGTCTTATAGAGGGTACTTAAATGTGAGCCTACTTTAAATCATTAGTAGTTATCAAGAGTCAATAAGATTGCTTAATTCATAAAAAAATGTTATGATTTAAAAATGCGTCTTTCTATTCGGGAAAAAGTAGTAGCTCCTTTCAGTCGGGTAAGAAACACACCTTATTGATTGACGAAGCATTATTCAGAGTTGTCGTTTGACCCTTTTATTGTAGGGGATTGTACGAATACTAGCTGTGGATAAAAATTGAAAGTATGAGGTAAAGGGGTTGTTTTGAATGAAGAACGAAAAATACTCTAATCATTTAATCTTAGCGGTTGCTATTATACTGACATGGATTAAAACATATGTGGTGTATCATACGGGTTTTGACATGAAAATTGAAAATGTTATGCAACATGTAATCCTATTTTTAAATCCCTTAAGCTTTTTACTTGCGGTTTATGGTATTTCATTATTTTTTAAATCTCCAAAAGTAAGAAATCGATATATTTTAGTAACGAGCTCTGTTTTGGCGATTATTTTATACCTAAACGTTGCATTTTATCGCTTTTTTAGCGACTTTATAACATTGCCAGTGTTATTCCAAACAAGTAATTTTGGTGATTTAGGTACATCTGCAGCAGAAAGTGTTTATATCACAGATATTTTTTACTTTATTGACGTTATTTTAATAATTGCTGCAATCAAATGGTTACCGAATGTTAGAGAAGTAGCAATTGTAAAACCTGCCATTCGTCGAGCTTATTTTGTGTTAGCTGCCGCTATTCTATTCTTGAATTTAGGACTTTCAGAAACTGAACGTCCACAACTTTTAACACGAAGCTTTGATCGGGAATTATTAGTTAAAAATATTGGGACATACAACTATCATGTATATGATATCTATATTCAATCAAAATCACATGCAAAACGTGCGTTAGCGGATGGCAGTGAATTAGTCGAAGTAAATAACTATGTTCGATCAAATCAAGCAGAACCTAATTATGATGTATTTGGAACTGCGGAAGGTAAAAACTTGATTGTTGTTACCTTGGAGTCACTACAAACGTTTGTGATCAACGAAGAAATGAACGGAGAAGTAGTAACACCGTTTTTAAATAAACTATCATCAGATAAAGATACGTATTATTTCCCTAATTTCTACCATCAAACAGGATTAGGTAAAACATCTGATTCTGAGTTTATAGTTGAAAATGGGCTGTATCCATTGGGTGGAGGAGCAGTTTTCTTCACAAATAGTGGGAACACATACAATTCAATGGCTGAAAAACTAAATGAAAAAGATTATTTTACAAATGTCATGCATGCAAACAACAAGAGTTTTTGGAACCGTGACATGATGTACAAGGCATTAAATGTTGAGGAATTTTATGATGTAGAAAGCTATGATATTGCAGAAGGCGAAGCTGTTAACTGGGGGATGAAAGATGTCCCTTTCATTAAACAATCTGTTGATCTCATGGCAGAAATGCCCCAACCTTTTTATTCGCGATTACTTACATTAACGAACCATTTCCCATTCTATTTGGATGAAGAAGATAAATTTATTCCTGAGTATGATTCGAATTCTGGAACATTAAATCGTTATTTCCAAACGGCTCGTTATCTGGATGAATCAGTAAAAGTTCTATTTGAAGATTTAAAAGAAAAAGGTTTGTACGAAAATTCGATTATTATGATGTACGGTGACCATTATGGTATTTCAGAAAATCATAATGAAGCGATGGCACAATATTTAGGCAAAGAAATTACACCATTTGAAAGTGCGCAATTACAACGGGTACCAATGTTTATTCATGTTCCTGGTTCTAATCAAGGGCAAGTGATGGAAGAAGTGGCCGGACAAATAGATATTCGACCAACACTCCTACATTTACTTGGTATTGAAACAAATAGAGATATGCAATTAGGAGCAGATGTATTCTCTAAAGAGCATGAAGAGTTTGTTGTCTTCCGTGATGGACGTTTTGTTACAGACGAATTGGTCTATGCAGGAAACATCTGTTACGACAAAGAATCCGGTGAAGAAACAGAAATTGAAGCATGTGCACCGTATATTGAACGTGCAACAGAAGAACTTGGATATTCGGATGAAATTATAAATGGAGACTTACTTCGTTTTTATGATGAGAAAACAGGGAATCTTTTAAATGCTGAACCTCAAAAAGATAAATAATTTTCTAAATAAAAACCGGCAAAAGTGTTTTACACTTTTGCCGGTTTTTTTGTAAGTAAAAATAGGGAGGCTTTTTGAAATTCCAATTTAATTTAATTTTGCGTTTTTAACTAGATTTTATCTAGATGTCTCGCCTTTTCATTATGGTGTTGCTTGTAAGTTCATAATGTTTTACAATCATCGATTTAATACTTATGGCCCCGCAGTTCATTTAGTAGAAGACGAGGAGAAAATTGCGCATATTGCATCTAATAAGCTGCTTTATTAATTAACTAAAATAAAAAGCTGACGTTCAAATTGAACGTCAGCTTTTTAGATGTTAATGTAAAGAAGGTGGATAGCCTTGATTCCAGATTGTCATTACTGTGAAAAACCCAAAAATTGCAAAAGTTCCAAAATTAAAGACAAGACCTAGAAGATTTTTTTCTTTGAATGATTGAAAAGTACCAACTGCAGCAAAAATAGCAACAAGTCCAAAAATAACCATTAATAAGTTCAATGAAAGCACTCCTTTTGACTCAGACATTAGATGTTGAAGACAAGTTTTCTCCTTTATTATAAGTTTTTAAAAGAGTTTTGTCGAGTAATAAATAGTGTCTGATATATGTACGTCAGTGTATATATAGATTCTTTCTGCTACAATTATATGGAGGTGATATACATGTTAAATATAAGAACATTTCCATTAGGTCCATTACAAACTAACTGTTTTTTAGTGTCAAGTCAAGAAAAAGAATGTTTGATTTTCGATCCAGGTGAACAAGGAGATCAATTAATAAAAGAAATTCGTCGACTAAAATTGAAACCTCTTGCCATACTTTTAACACATGCTCATTTTGACCATATTGGTGCTGTTGATGTTGTCAGAGATGCCTTTAAGATTCCTGTTTACATTCATAAATTAGAAAAAAATTGGCTGATGGATTCAACTAAAAATGGGTCAGCGAGATATAGGGAATTAACTTTAGTGGAAGGGAAACCAGCAGATCTTCTAATTGAAGAAGAAGGACCACTAGATATTGGATCATTTTCATGTAGAATTTTCCATACTCCGGGACACTCACCAGGGAGTATTACTTATTGGTTTAAAGAGGATGGCTTTGCTATTGTAGGAGATACACTGTTTCAAGGTAGCATTGGGAGAACAGACTTACCCTATGCAAACCATAAAGATCTAATTTCATCGATTCACAATAAACTACTCACTTTACCAGAACATACCATATGTTATCCTGGTCATGGTAATCCAACCACTCCTGAAGAAGAAATGGATAGCAATCCATTTTTGAATGGATTATAAGGGCAAGAGTAAATACATAACATCTTCTTGTTCGTGTTTTCAGATTCGGTAAAGGGGACGGATAAAAACCTGTAAGTCAAAATTTTATATTTTACACACCATTAAAAAAGACAACCAATTTATTTGGCTGTCTTTTTTCTTTACCATTATTGTCTAGTTCACAGAAATAATCTGCTATTGCTTACTTAATTGCTACCGCCCATTACTTGGATAAATGTCGTATAGTAAGTAAAGCCTGCAAAAAATACTGTTAAATAAGCGCCAAAGATATAGAGGTACATGCGCTCTGATAGGTTTAAGAAACCTAAAAGAATGAATATTCCTGTGTTAGCTAATAATAATAATGAAGCCGGATACATATCGCCTAAATAAAACAAAACTGAGAAAATCCCTGTCCAGAAACCCATCACCTTATACATATTGTTCATGAGAAAGTCCCCTCCTTTTACAACTAACATTAATCTCTATCTCATTATAAAGGTTTTCGTTCCCAGATGTAAACTCTAGAATGTCTTTAGAATGTGACAGACCCGTGGAATTTATAAACTCTTCTAAAAAATAATAAGAAATCAGTATTGCTTGACACAAGTATCCCCTAATATTAATCAAAACTAACTATTTTTATCCTAGTTATTTTTGTAACATGCTATAAGAAGTACAATTTTAATTTTGTCTTGTGTACTCTTCAATTTTTTATTTTCCGATTGCCTAACATTTTACGGTGAGATGAAATATTGGCAACATGAAGTCAATCATATAAAAGGTAGATCTGTATATTGACTACAATTTGCCCTTATCGTTAATTAGCTAAAATCTAAACTTGGTGAAAAGACAAATAATAATAGTTATAAAATTGTTATGGATTTATCGGCCAGAACAATTTGAGCCTCTATGCCTCAAAAGAAAATTATTCCCCGCATTTTAACAGGCAAAATTTAAATTTCCTGTCTAAAAACCGGTAAAATTTAATTTTGGGCTTAAACATTCCCAAATACTTAGATAGTAGATATAGTGAAATGTAACAGGTAAAGAGCGGTCCTTGCCTGTGTAGGGTGAATGGTAGAAGGTATGATTGAATTATTAAATATCATTGAACAAAAAAGTGAGGAGTTAATAAAAAGAGCAATTATTGCTCGCGCTTCTGACATTCATTTAATTCCATCTGCTGGACTATACACAATCTATTTTAGATTACACACTAAACTTATCCCTGCAGGTAAGCTTCACCTGGAAATTGGGGATCGTATAATCTCGTACTTCAAGTTTCTATCCTCTCTAGATATCAGTGAAAAAAGAAAACCCCAAAGTGGTTCATTCCAGAAAAATTTTAATTCTCATACATGCTCGTTTCGAGTTTCTACTTTACCATCTGTTCAAAATAAAGAAAGTCTCGTAATTCGAGTTCAATTACATGATGATTCTAAACCTTTGCATGAACTGTCTCTTTATAAAGAGGCAGCTACTTTGCTGCATGACTTTATGGTTTCCAGACAAGGACTGTTATGCATTACTGGACCTACAGGGTGCGGCAAGACAACAACTATGTATTCACTAACTAGCTACAGTGCACAACAACTTAATAGACATGTCATTTCTTTAGAGGACCCAGTAGAAAATAGTCAATCTCATTTGCTACAAATTCAAGTAAATGAGCGTTCGGGTATTTCGTATGCCTCGGGATTAAAAGCCATATTACGTCATTCTCCTGATGTCATAATGATTGGTGAAATTCGTGATGCTGAAACAGCTCAAGCAGCTGTTCAAGCATCGTTAACAGGTCACTTAGTTATTACAACCGTTCATGCGAAAAATCCAATAGGTTGCTTATATAGATTAATGGATTTAGGAATACCCATTGACGATTTGGAACAAGCGATACTCGGTATAACTAGTCAACAACTAGTTATAGAATCTTATGATAGTCAAGATGAACGAATCATTCCAAATCGGTCATCTTTGTATGAAATTCTATATGGACAAACACTTGAACAAGCGATTGAAGCGATTAAAACTGGTGGGACATTCAAAATGCCCATAGAATTAACACTTTACGATCAATATAGAAAAGGGGTTGAAAGTGGTCTTATTCAAGTTCCTCCAATCACATATTGATGTAAAACATCAGCAAATACCAAAGAAAAAACAAGCACAGTTTTTGAAAAGACTATCTTCTTTATTAAATGAAGGATATACATTTTATGATTCGCTAATTATGCTTTTACCTCATCATGTAAAAAAGAGTAAAGAAGCACAAGAAAAGCTTGCAAATCAATTGAAAAATGGTGATGGAGTGACCTTGATACTGATGACTTTAGGGATACCAAAGAGTCATTTATTATCGATTCAAATGGCTGAGTCGCATGGTAGATTACATCAAGCTTTACATGTTCTCCATACACATATTGCCATGGTAGAACGTGCAAAAGCCAGTTTGAAAAAAGTTGTAATGTATCCTGTTTTTTTATTTAGTATGCTTGCTGGTTTATTTGTTGCTTTTCGAACTTACTTTTTACCAAATATGAAATTGCTAGCTTCTTCAAGACAAGCTGCAACGTCTGATTCTATTAACTGGGCTAGCACTTTACTTCATTTGCCAGATGCTTTGTTAGGTGTTTGTCTACTATTGCTTTTTATTACTTTAGCCTTTAGGTGGAAAATTAAAAGATACTCGCTTGAGCAACAAGTCATAATCTTGCAAAAGACTCCAGTACTATCTAGCTGGATTAAATTATTGTGGACAAAAAGTTTCTCACAAGAGATAGGAATGTTATTAGCGAGTGGTCTTTCTTTACAACATGCGTTAATTGCTCTTAAAGAACAAAGATTCCAACCATATTTACAGGTAATTGCTGAGAGTATTTACAAATCAGTTTTAGTTGGTGAATCTTTAAAACAAGCTGTAAAGGTATCCGATTGCTTTATAAATGATTTTTCGACGTATATTGCACACGGAGAAGTTAGTGGGCATTTGGCACGGGAACTACTAATTTACAGTGATTTACTGAATGAACAAACTGAGGCATCTCTAACAAGATGGCTATCATTCGTACAACCTGTGCTATTTGGTGTGTTAGCAATTTGTATACTAGCTGCTTATTTATCAATTTTATTACCTGTCTATGGAATGATTGATTTTATTTAAAGAGGGAGGAAGCGACAATGAAGAAAATTATATGTCAAAAGGGTTTTACTTTAATCGAAATGATGGTAGTTTTGCTAATTATATCTGTTCTAATCTTAATTGCTATTCCAAATGCAACGAAACATTCAGCAACAATTGATAAAAAAGGTTGTGAAGCATATGTGAAAATGGTGCAGGGGCAAGTGGAATCATATCGTATTGATAAAAAACTTATACCAACAATTGAAGACTTGGTGAGCGATAGTTATTTAATTGCAGGTGAAACAACTTGTCCAAATGGAAAGCTAATACTAATTGATTCGACAACTGGTCTTGTAACGGAAGCTATCCCTGAATAATAGAGGATATTCATTTATTGAGTTATTACTTGTGCTGATGATTGTTTCAGTTATCAGCACAAGTGCTTTATATATGAATAATAGATATATGGAAAGGCAAACATTTGATTTGTTTTATAATCAACTAAAACTCGATGTAAGTCACATACAATCTAGGGCATTAGCAGAAAAAAAGTATATAAAATTGATTTTTGATACAGGAGGAACTCGTTACATCGGAAGAAGGTCAGTATACGACGCTCTTTTCATACGGAATTTACCAAAAGGATACAGTGTGTCACAGACTAGCACATTAAAAGAATTCGGTTTTCAGGCTAATGGGTCTATTGAAACTTTTGGGACACTCAATATTCTAACACCGGATGGAACAAAAACTATTCGTGTTTATATCGGGAAAGGACGTATGAAACTTGAGGAATGAACAAGGTTTTTCATTCGTTGAATCTATCCTAACAGTTAGCATTATATTTTTACTATTTGGATCATTAATACCTTTTACCAATCATATGAAACTCCAACTAGAAGAAAAAAGAATTGCACTACATATAGCTATTACAAAAAACCAAGCCTCAACATCAATAAAGAATGGTCATTTGTTTGGTGAAGTTATTCTAAATGATGTGAAATATTCATGGGAATGGAATTTCCCAACACTATGTGTAAAATATATATTTTTTGAAGAGAGTAATGAATCATGCGAAGCATATTGACGACTAAAGGTTATACCTTAATAGAGGCAATTCTTCAACTATCAGTTTTGCTATTGTTTTCACAATTAATTTTGTTTTATGCTGTGTGGTTTAGTCAAATAGAAAAACATTTCTTTAATTCCGAATTAATTGATTGGGAAATGTTTTCACTCGATATGGAAAGTATCGTGTCTGATGTAACGCATATAGAAGAGCAAATGAATCAAACTGGTATTCGTTTTCTAAAAGACGGAGTCGAATATGATATTGAGTGCTATCCATCCCTTATTCGAAAACAAAAAAATCGTTTAGGCCATGAACCAATGTTAACTGAAGTGAAATTATGCAAAATACAGGTATTAGATGATCAAGTATTGATATACGTGGAGTTTGAAAACGGACGAAAAGAGGAGAGAACGTATGAAGTATTTGTATCCTCATAATGAATTTGGCTTCTTGCTTCCTGTGGCTATTGTTTTATTATTTATTGTTTCCGGTATACTTCTCTACTTTGTAACGTCCTACGTTTCTCAGGTAAATATATATGAGATGTTGGAAAGTCATTATAAATCTGCTACTATTAATGAAATGAGAAATTAGCGATAATAGTCGTTTTGTGAAGATTGGTAACGAAGTAAGCGAGGTAGGAGATGAAAAAAATTTATTTAATTGGTTTCATGGGATCTGGAAAAAGCGCAATCGGAAGACGATTGAGTTATTCGCTTAAAATTCCTTATTATGACATGGATCAAGAAATTGTGAAAAAGATGGGAATGAGCATCCCGGAAATTTTCGCAACCTATGGAGAGACTTTCTTCAGGCAACAAGAACATGAATTTCTTAAAACGTTTCGAGATGAGTGGTGTATCATATCTACTGGGGGTGGGGTAGCAGTTAATCCTAGCAATAGAAAGCATATGAGGAAAACAGGTTTAGTTTTATTTTTAGATGCCACGTTCTCTGATATTTGGAAACGAATCCATCGTGATGTAAACAGACCCATCGTACAGTCCTCAACTCGCGAAGAACTAGAAGCATTATATTCATTTAGGAAACGACACTACAAAGCCGCAAAACACATTACAATAAAAACTGAAGGACGATCATTAAGACAAATAACAGAATATGCTGCATTTCAATTCCATCGCCTAAAGACGAACAATTAATGAATAATATTATTAACCGTTCGTTTTTAGGTAAATAAATAAATTAGATTGCTCTTACTTCAAATCAATGTTAGGATATAGAGAGTAAAACTGCCTTTGTACATTGATTTATTTATAACCAAAACGATTTGTTTTGGGCGGATGAGTATACGAGGAGAGAACGCGCTAGTCGCGTCGCCGAAGGAGCAAGTAGCTACGAATCTCTCAGGTAAAAAAGACTCGTATAGGACGCATCTCTGGAGAACGCTATTTTTTAATAGCTACCAAAGAGGAAAGCCTATTTCAGGTAAACTTTCAGGTGCCAGGACAGAGAATTCTCAGTTAATGGGGATTCTCTGTCCTTTTTTAGGTCTTAAAAAGTCCCTAACTTTAAAACAGGAAGGGTAAGAATTTTACCTAAAAGGACTCAGTTATCAAATCTTCTTACTTTCTCCAAAGAAAACTTGTACTTATTATATAGAAGCGGAGGAGAAAAAAATGTCTGAAAACTTAAAACGAACCCCTTTATTTGATTCGTATAAATCATACGGAGGCAAAACAATTGATTTTGGTGGTTGGGCATTACCTGTTCAATTTTCTAGTATTAAAGAAGAACATGAAGCCGTTCGAACAAAGGCTGGTTTGTTTGATGTCTCGCATATGGGTGAAATTACTGTTAGAGGCGAGGATAGTCTAAACTACCTGCAAACATTACTCACAAACGATGTGACAAAGCTACAAAATGGTCAAGCGCAATATAGTGCAATGTGTTACGAAGATGGTGGCACTGTTGACGACTTACTAGTTTATAAAATTTCACATAATGATTATTTATTGGTAGTAAATGCATCAAATATTGAAAAAGATTTCGAGTGGATGAAAAAGTTAGTGGTTGGAGACACTGTTGTACAAAATGTTTCAGATTCCTATGGGCAACTTGCATTACAAGGCCCTCTTTCTGAAGATGTTCTTCAACGTCTGACAAATGAGAATCTAAATAGTATTGGTTTCTTTAAATTTGTAGAAAATGTAAAAATTGGTGACCACAATGTGCTAGTTTCACGAACAGGCTATACAGGTGAAGATGGTTTCGAAATTTATGGGAGTCCAGATTCAATTGTCGCATTATGGGATTTGATTTTATTGGAGGGTAAAGAAGATGGAGTTCTTCCTTGTGGCCTTGGTGCACGAGATACACTTCGTTTTGAGGCCTGTTTAGCTCTATACGGTCAAGAACTTTCAAAAGATATCTCTCCTTTAGAAGCAGGAATTGGTTTTGCGGTGAAATTGAAAAAAGACAATAACTTTATTGGTCAGAAGGCACTCGTTGAACAAAAAGAAGCTGGAATACCACGTAAGTTAGTCGGGCTTGAAATGATAGATAAAGGCATACCTAGACACGGTTACACAATTTATATGAATGACCAACAAATTGGTGAAGTTACTACAGGTACACAATCACCAACGCTTAAGAAAAATATTGGTCTAGGTCTAATTGACCGTAAATTCAGTGAGCTTGGAACAGAAGTTGAAGTGGAAATTCGTGGGAAACGATTGAAGGCTGTGACTGTAGCTATTCCGTTTTATAAACGCCAAAAATAATTGCTGAAAAGAGGTTATGACCTAATGAGACATCGTTATTTACCAATGACTGAACAAGACGAAAAAGAAATGTTAGATACAATTGGTGTTTCTTCTATAGATGAATTGTTTTCTGATATCCCTGAAAAAGTACGTTTCCAAGGACAATACAATATTAAGCCTGCAAAATCAGAGTCATCTTTATTGAAAGAATTATCTCAAATGGCTGCAAAAAACGCAGATAATAGAAACTACGCTTCTTTCTTGGGTGCAGGAGTATATGATCACTATAAGCCAATCATCGTCGATCATGTGATTTCCCGTTCAGAATTTTATACAGCATATACACCTTACCAACCTGAGATTTCACAAGGTGAATTGCAAGCAATCTTCGAATTCCAGACAATGATCTGTGAATTAACTGGTATGGATTTAGCAAATTCATCCATGTATGACGGAGGAACTGCACTAGCTGAAGCGGGAATGCTCGCTGCAGGACATACAAAACGTAAAAAACTTCTTATATCAGGTGCAGTAAATCCTGAGTCACAAGATGTTGTTCGTATGTATGCTCTCGGTCAATCAATTGAAGTGGTACAAATTCCAACAAAAGATGGCATAACTGATATTGATGCACTAAATAATATGATCGATGACAATACAGCAGCAGTATTGGTACAATACCCGAACTTTTTTGGTCAAGTAGAAGATATTCGTAAAGTTGAATCTTTGACACACGAAGCAAATGCATTATTAGTTGTGTCATCAAACCCTTTAGCATTAGGTATTTTAACTTCACCAGGAAAACTAGGGGCTGATATTGTAGTTGGAGATGCTCAACCCTTTGGTATTCCAGAATCATTCGGAGGACCACATTGCGGATACTTCGCAGTAACTAAAAAATTAATGCGTAAGGTTCCTGGTCGTTTAGTAGGTGAAACTACTGATGAAGTTGGTCGTCGTGGCTATGTGTTAACATTACAAGCGCGTGAGCAACATATTCGTCGCGATAAAGCTACTTCAAACATCTGTTCAAACCAAGCATTAAACGCACTAGCAGCTTCAGTAGCCATGACGGCACTTGGTAAAAAAGGTGTTCAAGAAATTGCAACGCAAAATATTTTAAAAACAAACTATGCTAAAAAAGCATTTGAAGCAGCCGGATTTAATGTCCTGTATCAAGGTTCACATTTTAACGAAATCGTTGTTAATGTAAAGGGATCTGTAACTGTATTAAATAAAGAGTTATTTAAAAAAGGTATAATTGGTGGATTTGACTTAGGAAAAGTTGATCAAAACTTAGAAGGTCATGCTCTAATAGCTGTTACTGAACAGCGAACTAAAGAAGAAATCGATGCGCTTGTGCAAGAAATGGGGTCTTTCCGTGCATAAAGATAATCAACCATTAATTTTCGAACTGACAAAAGAAGGAAGAATCGGTTATAGTTTACCAGAACTTGATATTCCAGAAGTAGAATTATCTTCTTTACTACCTGAAGGTTTACTTCGCGAAGAAGCGGCAGAACTTCCAGAAGTATCTGAGCTAGATATTATGCGACATTATACAGCACTATCAAAACGTAATCATGGTGTTGATTCAGGATTCTATCCACTTGGATCATGTACTATGAAGTACAATCCTAAAATTAATGAGTCGGTAGCACGTTTTCCAGGATTTGCAAATATCCATCCGCTACAAGATGAAGAGACAGTTCAGGGAGCTATGGAGTTAATGTTTGATCTTCAAGAACATTTAATTGAAATTACAGGGATGGACGAAGTGACTCTACAACCTGCTGCTGGAGCCCACGGTGAGTGGACTGCACTAATGATGATTAGAGCCTTCCATATATCAAACGGAGATACACAACGTACCAAAGTAATCGTTCCTGACTCTGCACATGGAACAAACCCTGCTTCCGCGACAGTTGCAGGCTTCGATACAATTACTGTTAAATCAAATGAATATGGACTAGTCGATTTAGAAGATTTAAAACGTGTTGTAGGCGATGATACAGCAGCATTAATGTTAACAAACCCAAACACACTAGGCTTATTTGAAGAAAACATTTTAGAGATGGCTTCAATTATTCATGGTGTAGGTGGTAAATTGTATTACGATGGAGCAAATTTAAATGCCGTTATGTCTAAAGCACGTCCTGGAGATATGGGCTTTGATTGCGTTCACTTAAACTTGCATAAAACCTTTACAGGTCCCCATGGTGGGGGTGGGCCCGGATCAGGTCCAGTGGGAGTAAAGAAAGATTTAATTCCATTCTTACCAAAACCCGTTTTAGTGAAAACAGAACAAGGCTATCACTTCGATGACAACCGTCCACAATCGATTGGAAGAGTTAAGCCCTTCTATGGTAACTTTGGTATTAACGTACGTGCATACACGTATATTCGTTCAATGGGTCCAGATGGCTTGAAAGCGATCACTGAATATGCGGTACTTAATGCAAATTATATGATGCGTCGTTTGCAACCACATTTCGACTTGCCTTATGATCGTCATTGTAAACATGAGTTCGTATTAAGTGGTCGTCGTCAAAAGAAATTAGGTGTTCGTACACTTGATATGGCAAAACGTCTGCTTGATTTCGGCTATCATCCACCTACGATTTACTTCCCATTAAATGTTGAGGAAGCAATGATGATTGAACCAACTGAAACAGAGTCCAAAGAAACGCTAGACGCATTTATAGATGCAATGATACAAATCGCCAAAGAAGTAGAAGAAACACCAGAAATCGTTCAACAAGCACCTCATACAACGGTAATTAAACGTTTGGATGAAACAAAAGCTGCACGTACACCAGTTTTACGATATATAAAAGCATAAAAACATATGCTTTATTGACAATGATTTTGTGAGTCGCTTTTAACGGCAATCCACAAATTATAACTTATTGTATTGAATGAAGGGACTGTCTTAAAAGTCATTTAAAAAGACTTTTGGACAGTCCCTTTTCATTTCATATTTAACTAAAAGAATTACGTTTTCAATTAAATCCAATATTCGCTTCTTCATTGTCCCAATCATTCTTTTTGGAGCGCTTATTTTGTTTTTGTAGCTCTTTTATACGTTCTTCATAAGCAAGCTTACCATCATAGTGCCAGTTTAATGCAACAGACATGTACAATTCATTTAATTGAGAAATGGATAAACCTTTTGTAAGTTTTGCCATTTCTGAAACTTGTTCTTGAGAAAAGATATTCTTCAAGTCCAGTTTGCGTAGATACAGTTTACGAACTTCCGAAGGAGGATCTGGAATTTCATATGCTCGGTCAAAACGACCAGCACGGTTAATCAAAGCAGGATCGATTTTTTGTGGGTGGTTTGTTGTTCCAATGATGAACAGTCCCTCCCGTGATTGAGTACCATCAAGAGTGTTTAAAAAGACAGACCGAGTGTATTCGGGCATAGAGTCGATATCTTCAATGACTAGTATAGCTGGTGCCAATCTTGTGACAATACCAAAAACTTCTTGTATCGAATGACTACCAGTAAATTCAGTGATTTGCCAATACACAACTGGAGCATTAGTTGATCCGGTAATGGACTTAACAATTGTTGTCTTCCCATTTCCTGGTGAACCATAAAGTAAAATACCTCGCTTATATGGCAAGCCATATTCTCTGAAGAACTGTCCGTCATCAGTGAAAAACTGGTCAATGGAACGGAAGATATCTTGTTTAATTGATTTCTCCAACATAACATCATCCCGGTTGACTGCTGCGTGTTCTCCGTAATTACGACGTTTTACCCCTTCCTCAGTATCGACTAAGAAAGTAATGGATTGCATTAACATTTGACGTAGTTTTTCGTTGATGTCTTGTAAAAAAAATAATGCTTTTTCAGCAGATTGTGCATAGCATTGCAGCACTGGCCAGATATGATCTGGTGTATAGAAAGAAACTAAAGTCAAAGCAACTTCATGCTCTGGAAAATAAATAAGTTGATTTTCAAACGTATTAACAACTTTTAATTGATTTCCGTTAGCATCTTCAGTTGTTGTGGCCACTTTTCCAAGAGTTCTTGCTTCATAGATATGACTAAGAGATTCGTAGGGAAGGAGTCCTTTTTCCATCATTTCTAGTACGTTAACATCAAGCTGTGAGATGGTTTCATCAATATGGATATGTTGCCAGATTCCATTAAGTCTATTTTGTAACGTAGCGATAATTCGCTTTGAAACAAATGCTTGATCTTCATAGTGTGGAAGAGATTGTCTGGTATTTTCTTGGTGTGAAACGAGTGTTTTTGTTTTCATTCGAACCTCCAATTAATATGTTTGAAATTTATTTTCTATAGATTAAAAAAGTTCCTCCGAATGGAAGAACTTTGAGATTTTTATTTTGACTTAATTTTACCAGTCCACTGACGGAATCCGCCTTTTAATTGATAGATCTGTGTACAACCTTTTTTCTTTAGGAAGAGAGCTGCACGTCCGCTTCTCGCACTATTTTGGCAATACAAGTAAACTGGCTTGTCTGGTCGAATTTCTTTAAAACGTTGGCGCATTTGTGAAGACGGAATATTGCGAGCGCCTAAAATGTGTCCACCATCGAATTCTTTTGGTTCACGTACATCTACAAGTTGTGCTTTTCGATACCCTTCAATAAATTGTGCTTGCGTTAAACTTGATACGTTCTTTCTTAATCGAAGTAATGTGATTAAAAAATAAATTAATATACCGAAAAAACCAGCAGCGATAATATATAAATATTCCACGAAAACTTTCCCCCTTCTATCTATGTACTTATTATACTATTTTATAACTAAAAATCCTACCATTTCAAAAGTGAAGTGAATCATATTATTTTTAAAAATTATTTTAAAAAGAATGGTATGTTCAATATTATGTATATAATGAGAGGGATGTTTCACACAGAATTGCCCCTTAATGAATGCTAGAAAAAGTCAGTCAATTTTCTCTGAATTAAAAAAAAACCTGTGATTATAATAGACACAATATTTCGCTTTAACTCATAGTTGTTTTCGAAAAAGAAACAGTAGTCACAACACATTTGATTTGTTAATATAAATAGCATTGTGAGGAGGAAAATACATGTCTAAACCGATTTGGTATTTTATTAATTCAGGCGCTTGTCGTCCATCGTTTAACATGGCACTAGATGAGGCGTTACTAGACTGGCATAGTGAAGGACTCCTTCCACCAATTGTAAGGTTTTATAGATGGTCTCCTGCGACATTATCGATTGGTTATTTCCAAAATGTAGATAAAGAAATTAACATGGATGAAGTAAGAAAACATAATTTAGGTTTTGTTCGTCGTCCTACAGGAGGGCGGGGGGTATTGCATGAACATGAGTTAACATATAGTGTGATCGTTAGTGAAGACTACCCTAACATGCCAAGGACAGTGACTGAGGCTTACCGTGTTTTGAGTGAAGGTTTATTAATCGGGTTTAAAAATCTTGGACTCGATGCCTATTTTGCAGTGCCTAATACAGAAGAGAAAAGAAATGATTTAAAAAATCCAAAAAGTGCTGTTTGTTTTGATACACCATCTTGGTATGAACTAGTTGTGGAAGGCAGGAAAGTCGCAGGTAGTGCTCAAACTCGACAAAAAGGAGTAATATTGCAACATGGAGCCATCTTACTTGATTTAGATGAAGAAAAATTAGTTTCTTTATTTAACTATAGAACCGATGAAATCAAAGAACGTGTTCTTGAGGGCTTATTTAAAAAGGCAGTTCCTATAAATCGTTTATTGGATAAACCAGTAAAAATTGAAGAGTGCATCCACGCGTTTAAAGATGGATTTTCCGATGGACTAAATGTAGAACTCAAACCTTATTTCCTTACAAACGAACAAATGGATTATGTAAAAGCTCTAGAAATTCGTCGCTATGCAAATGATGAATGGACATACCGAAAATGAATTATTTTAAATTTTAAGCTTTAGTAAGAATCCTCTCTAGTAAAACTTACCAAAAAGATAGTATATCAATAATAGTTAATAAGGACTATTTTTATGGTTAAATAGAACTATGAATGTTGCTGTGTATGGAAACTAATAATAAACTTTTATTTGCAGGGTAATTCAATATATAGTACCCTAAACACATCGATAGATACAACATGTAGTAATTTAACCGATAAATAAGGAGGAATTAATAAATGGTACTTGTTTCTAAACAACATATTGAAAAATTAAACATTGAATCATTAAATCAAGACATCGCAGCATTTCCTAAAGTTCACGCAATTACCGATGACATGAAATTAACACATAAAGGTGTATCACGATTGGTTATGATTGACCGATATTCATTTAAGGATACTGAAAAGAAAACTTTAAAAGTTGGAGATTTCGTTGTATTAACAGTTAAAGAAGATTCGAAATTTCCTGCTAGAGGTTTAGGGCATATTGTTTCAATAGACAGAGATTTGAACAAAGCACGAGTTTTGATTGAAGAGGATTACCGAAGCGCCATTGATGATCCTGCTGAACAGCAAGCTGGAATAGTCAATCGATCTATTCACGTGATTGAAAAGCCGTTAGAAGTTTTTTATGAACAAATTGCAAAACGCAATGCTACAGGGTTAGCATCAGTTGAAAAAACGGAAGAAAAGAAAAAAGAATGGTTTCAAAAATTTTATGAACAGTTAGTTGCATTGAAATTCATCCCTGCTGGTCGAGTGTTATATGGAGCTGGAGCAGGTACGGATGTCACTTATTTTAACTGTTATGTCATGCCATTTGTACCTGATTCACGTGAAGGAATCTCTGACCACCGTAAACAAGTGATGGAAATCATGAGCCGTGGTGGAGGGGTTGGAACGAATGGATCGACATTGCGACCTCGCAATACATTAGCAAAAGGTGTAAATGGAAAATCATCTGGTTCGGTATCTTGGTTGGATGATATCGCGAAATTGACACATCTTGTTGAGCAAGGCGGTAGCCGCAGAGGGGCACAAATGATTATGCTAGCGGATTGGCATCCAGATATTGCGGAATTTATTATTTCTAAAATGCAGAATCCAAGAATTCTTCGTTATTTAATAGAAAATTCAAATGATGAAACCATACAGCAACTAGCAAAGGAAAAGCTTCAATTCAAAGCGTTAACTGAACAAGAAGAAAAGATGTACCAAGGAATAGTTAATTATAAAAACATTCCAGGTCAAGGTGGATTTAATGACCTTATAATTCGTGATGCAGAAAACAAATTAAATGATGGTGGTACATATAGCGTTAATAACTCTGAATTTTTAACAGGAGCTAATATTTCAGTTACTCTAACCGATGACTTTATGAAAGCTGTTGAAGAAAATCAGGATCACGCTCTTCGTTTTCCAGCTGTTGAAACATATTCTCGAGAAGAGATGGCAGAATACAATCAAAAATGGCATGAGATTGGTGATGTTCGCGAATGGGAGAAACAAGGTCATGAGATTCGAACATATCGCACCATGAAAGCAAAAGATTTGTGGGATTTAATTAATATTTGTGCAACATACGCTGCAGAACCAGGGATCTTCTTTATTGACAATGCAAACGAAATGACGAATGCAAAAGCATACGGTCAACAAGTGGTTGCTACTAATCCATGTGGCGAACAACCTCTAGCTCCATACTCTGTTTGTAATTTAGCAGCTGTAAATTTAGCGCAATTTGCTAATAAAGAAACAAAGACTGTTGACTTTGAAGGTTTAAAAGACACGGTGCGAGTTGGTGTTCGATTGCAGGATAATGTAATTGATGCAACACCATACTTTTTGGAAGAAAATAAGGTACAAGCTCTTGGTGAACGTCGAGTTGGACTAGGCGTCATGGGTCTTGCTGATTTGCTAATTTATTGCGAAAAAGAATATGGATCTGAAGAAGGCAATGTATTAGTAGAAAAAATCTTTGAAACAATTGCAGTGACAGCTTACGAAACATCAGCGGAGCTTGCTGTTGAACGTGGAAGTTTTCCATTTTTACAAGGTGACACAACAGAAGAAACAAACCGTTTGCGCAATGCTTTTATTAATACTGGATTTATGAAAAAAATGGCACCACATGTACGTGAATCTATTCTTGAAAATGGAATTCGTAACTCTCACTTATTAACAGTTGCACCTACAGGATCAACCGGAACCATGGTTGGGGTGAGTACAGGTTTAGAGCCTTACTACTCATTCACATATTATCGCAGTGGTCGTCTAGGAAAATTCATTGAAGTAAAAGCTGATATCGTGAAAGAATACTTAGATGCAAACCCAACTACAAACGAGCAAAACTTACCAGAGTGGTTTGTTGCGTCAATGGAATTGTCACCAGAAGCTCATGCTGATGTGCAGTGCATTATTCAACGTTGGATTGATAGCTCAATTTCCAAAACAGTTAATGCTCCTCGTGGTTATACCGTGGAACAAGTACAAAGTGTATACGAAAGACTCTACCATGGTGGCGCTAAAGGTGGAACGGTCTATGTTGATGGTAGTCGAGACGCTCAAGTTTTAACTCTGAAAGCAGAAGAGAATATAATGGATGAAGATCATCATTATGAGGACGACATCATTGAAAGACGTCCAATTGTGTTAATAGATACCATTCAAGATTTACGCTCAACGACTGTAACTATTGGTTCTGAAGTGGGCAATAAATGTCCAGTTTGTCGTCAAGGAACAGTTGAAGAAATGGGTGGCTGTAATACATGTACTAATTGTAATGCCCAATTAAAATGTGGATTATAAATAAATGAGGTGTCACTAGCATGACTCCTTCGATGCTAGGAATAACGAATTAAACATATGATTTCACATGAGACTCTCAAACTTGTATTAATAGAAACGCCGATTGTATCTTTTCGATATAATCGGCGTTTTTTCGGTTTCAAGGTTAAGAACGAATAAAATAGAAAGTATATAAACTCGGGGTGTCATGACCCCGGTGTTTATGATGTTTTTTAGTATCTTTAGACTAACATTCTAAAAATGAGTACTTTTATTTTAAAATTAAGACTATTTTTTATATTTATTTTGTAAATTGTCTACTCAAGTCGAACACGTTAAATAGTCCATGGATATCTCAAAAGCTGTTGTAGTTAAGTACTTTTCTTGGAATTTGATTAATTTAAGAGAAAATCTATTATTGCCCCCGCGGAAAGCGTCCGTCTGCAACGAAAATCATACCGGAAACTAAAGTAGATACAGCGTATTTTCTTAAAGAACCGGGCGTAATTTGCCGGTTTTTCTTATTAGTTGACCTTTGATCATCTATTTTCTAACTTAATTAACTGAAAAAGAAGATTCTCTAAACTGAAACTATAATAGGGACATCTGTTTCAGCAAGAATGCACATTTTTGTTGGAATATAGTGGTTATTTACTGCTAAGTGGATGAAAAGTAGTCTTGAGTGGACGGAAAGTTATGCTGAGTGGACGAAAAGATGACATGAGTGGACGGAAAGTCGATCTGAGTGGATGAAAAACTGATCTGAATGGACGAAAAGTTCTATTATGATGAAAAGGAGTCCATTCAGAGAGTTAACGACGCGTATAAAATTGTTGCATATTTTTCTTATCCAATAAAGAGCTTAAATTTAATTAACTTAACTGTTTTCCAGAATGTTTTTCAAAAAAAATCTAACGCTATGAATAGAGTGAGTGAGATCAGTCCAAAATTGTATGATAGAGAGGATTGTGATTTGATTGAAGGGATCTCATTTTTTATGGATTTCAACAGCCCATGGTGTAGTTTTTACAGGTATGTTGGGTTTTCTACATTATTTTAAATTTATTTCTTGGCACCCATTAAACTGGACAAAGAGATTGCAAATATTCCCGGATGTGCATAGTTCGGTAAAATGGCTTTTAACATTTATCGTTATTTTAATAATAATAAATATTGTGATTGGTTTATTTCTACTCATTAAAAAGGTACCACCGATTGTCACTTCTATTTTAGTGGGATTTGCTATATGGCTAATTCTCGAATGGTCTATTCACCAAGACTTTTCTCATATTAAATGGAATTCAATTCCGATACTAGTCACTATACTCATAATTAGTCGTGCACTCGCAGAAACGATTCATTATTATAACCGAAAAGTGTATGATAATAAAGGATAGTAGTTGATGCCTACATGTTATGATAAGATGAATGGGAACGATGGAAATGGGGTAACAAGATGAAAATTCTTTGTTTGAATGGTCCAAACTTAAATCGTTTAGGTAAACGTGAACCATCTATTTATGGATTGGAAACGTTGGAAGATGTGACACGTTCTCTCACAAAATACGGTGAAGCATCAAATGTTGTTGTGGAATGTAAACAATCTAACCATGAAGGTGAACTAATCGATTGGTTGCACTTGGCAGAAGAGGAGCAAGTTGACGGGGTTATATTAAATCCTGGAGCGTATACGCATACCAGCTATGCGATACGTGATGCTATCTCCTCTATATCAATTCCAGTTATCGAAGTACATATTTCAAATATTCATAGCCGAGAAACTTTCCGTCACCAATCGGTTTTGGCAGCAGTTTGCCAAGGACAGATATGTGGACTTGGTACATTTGGATATACGTTAGCCTTGGAAACATTTTTACATAGAAGAAAAGGGGAATCTTAAATGGATAAATTAACTAAATTACGAAACGCTTTAGATGAACACCAAATTGATGCTTTACTAGTTACAAGTGGCTACAACCGCAGATACATAACTGAATTTACAGGAACAGCTGGAGTAGCCATTATTTCAAAAGATCAAGCTGTTTTTATCACGGATTTTAGATATACTGAACAAGCAGAAAAACAAATTGCCAACTTTGAAATTGTAAAACATACAAAAACTCTAATTGAAGAGGTAAGCGTCCAGATAGATAAAATGGGCGTGAAAAAACTAGGATTTGAGAAAGATAATATGACTTATGCGATGTTTGAAAGTTATCAAAAGGCTATCAATTCAGAACTTATACCAGTATCAGGTCTTATTGAAAAAATACG
Source organism: Paenisporosarcina sp. TG20 (assembly GCF_000286315.1). Taxonomy (GTDB): domain Bacteria; phylum Bacillota; class Bacilli; order Bacillales_A; family Planococcaceae; genus Paenisporosarcina. The sequence goes on from NZ_ALJG01000330.1 coordinate 23,949, forward strand.
CTTGATTAAGACTCCTCAAGAGATTACTATTATTAAGGCTGCCGCAGAAATTGCAGATGCAGCATTTACACACATCCTATCATTCATCGCACCTGGTAAAACGGAATTAGAGGTTTCAAATGAACTTGAATTCTTTATGCGAAAGCAAGGTGCGTCTTCATCTTCATTTGATATTATCGTCGCTTCTGGTCTTCGTTCTGCACTTCCACATGGTGTGGCTAGTGAGAAAACTATCGAAAAGGGCGATTTTATTACATTAGATTTCGGTGCATTGTATAATGGTTATGTATCAGACATTACAAGAACAGTGGCAGTTGGAGAACCGAGTGAGCAATTAAAGGAGATTTATCAAATTGTCTTAGACTCACAAATGTTGTCTCTTGAAAAAATAAAACCAGGCATGACAGGTATTGAAGCTGATGCTGTTGCTCGGGATTACATTAAGTCAAAAGGATTTGGAGAAGCATTCGGTCACTCTTTAGGTCACGGAATTGGGTTAGAAGTACATGAAGCGCCGGGGTTGTCATTCCGTTCTGAAACAGTTTTAGAAGAAGGTATGGTGATCACAGTTGAGCCAGGCATTTATTTACCTGGTGTCGGTGGTGTCAGAATTGAAGACGATACGATAATGACCGCTACTGGAAACAGCAAAATAACACATTCTACAAAAGAGTTACTTATCTTATAATTTTGGAGGAAAACTCATGATATCAGTTAATGATTTTAAAACAGGTTTAACAATCGAAGTAGACGGAAGTATTTGGCGTGTACTAGATTTCCAACACGTTAAACCAGGTAAAGGCGCAGCTTTTGTCCGTTCTAAACTGCGCAATATTCGAACAGGTGCAGTTAATGAAAAAACATTTAGAGCTGGAGAAAAAGTACAAAAAGCTCAAATCGATAATCGTAAAATGCAATATTTATATGCGAATGGCGATCAACATAATTTTATGGATACTGAATCTTATGAGCAGTTTGAACTTGAATCAAAACAAATTGAGTATGAGTTAAAATTCCTACGTGAAAACATGGAAGTTCATATCATGCAGTATCATGGTGAAATATTAGGCGTAGAATTACCTAATTCTGTTGTTTTAGAAGTAACAGAAACTGAACCGGGTATTAAGGGAGATACTGCTAGTGGTGGTACAAAACCAGCGATACTAGAAACAGGTCTTTCCGTACAAGTACCTTTCTTTATCAACCAGGGTGACAAGTTAATTATTAACACAACAGATGCTTCTTACGTTTCTAGAGCACAATAACGACCTAGCTTGAGTAGACGGTTTCCCGCCCTACCCAAGGAGCGTTAAAAGGCTATTTGTCTTTATAACCTCTGATATGTCGAAGATTTGCAGAAAATATTAAAGTTTAATCATTCTATTTATAAATTGAGAGTTACCAAATGCATTAATGCAT
>NZ_ALJG01000331.1 GCF_000286315.1 Paenisporosarcina sp. TG20
AACGGAAATCACTAGATTTGAATTGAAGGCTATTACATTCTTCAGGTGATGGTGCAGTAGGTTTATTGTTCAACATCATTTGTACTTCCTTAAAAGGACCGGGAGTACTTTGACCGGTTTTTCTTATTACTTCTATGATACACTTATGAAAAGTTCAAAAGGAGTTTTTCTATGAGACTCATATCTATCTGTCCAAGTAATACAGAACTACTTGCTTATTTAGGTCTAACTGACCAATTGGTGGGATTAGATGATTTTTCAGATTGGCCATTATCTGTTCAACACCTCCCAAGACTCGGTCCGGATTTATCAATTGATATCGATGCCCTTGAAGCATTGGAACCTGATTTGGTTCTTGCATCACTTAGTGTTCCTGGAATGGAAAAAAACGTTAACGAATTAATTGCTCGTGGTATCCCCCATCTTGTGTTGGATCCTCAGAGTTTAAATGATATTGCAGAAGATTTATTGACCACAGGAAATGCTTGTGGCATCAGTTCGCATGCTGAGGTTGTGGCGGCTGCATATACGTCTTTTATTGATGACATGAAAAAAAGAGCTAAAACTGTACAGAAATTCCCAGAACTATACTGGGAGTGGTGGCCAAAACCTATCTTTACGCCAGGTCAAGTTAATTGGTTAACAGAAGTTAGTGAAATTTCGGGTGGACACAATGTTTTTCGAGATATGAATTCTGCTAACATACAAACTGATTGGGATGATGTCATGGGACGTAATCCAGACTACATCTTATTAGCTTGGGTTGGTATTGCACAAGCTAAAGTAAACACAAAAGTTGTTTCAAAACGTCCTGGTTTTAATACTTTAACAGATGAACAGAAAAGTAATATACATATAATGGAGGAAGAATTGTATTGTCGTCCTTCTCCTCGATTACTAGAAGGTGCTTTAAAACTTGCAAATATCCTACATCCAGAAGTTTATGGGGATTTAGAATTGCCTTTATGGATCACAAAAGCTAAATAGAATGAGTAAAGCTGCGATCACGACTAGTTTGTCGTAATCACAGCTTTACTTTTTTAAATAAATTTTACCATATGGTATTTTTTCTTACCTCTACGAACAATAGCAAATGAATCGTCTAAACGATTCGTTTTATTGACTATATGATTGACGTCTGTTAATTTCTCACCATTTATAGAAATAGCACCATTCGTTATATCTTCACGTGCTTGACGTTTTGAAGGAGAAACACCCGCTTCAACTAATACGTCCACAATATTCTTGTCTTCTTTCACCATTTCAATAGAAGGAACATCTTTAAATACTTCTTTCATTTCGTTTGCTGATAGTGCTTTTAAATCCCCACTAAAAAGTGCTTGCGTGATACGAATTGCATTATCTAATGCTTCCTGTCCGTGAATCATACGAGTCATTTCTTCAGCAAGTGTTTTTTGAGCTTTTCGTAAATGTGGTTCTTCTGCAACTGTTGCCTCAAATTTTTCAATCTCTTCTCGTGATAAGAAAGTAAAGATTTTCATGTATTTAATGACATCTGTATCGGCAGCATTTACCCAAAATTGATAAAACTCATAAGGTGAAGTCTTCTCTGCATCTAACCAAACGGATCCTGATGCAGATTTGCCGAATTTTGTGCCATCCGCTTTCGTAACAAGTGGAATGGTCATTCCGTATGCTTTTGTTTCATCTGTATGCGTTTTACGTATCATTTCGAGTCCAGTCGTGATATTTCCCCACTGATCTGATCCGCCAACTTGAATACGGCAATTATAAGAGTTGTATAAGTGATTATAATCAATCGCTTGAACCAACATGTAAGAGAATTCAGTGAAAGAAATACCACCCTCTAAACGTGAAGCAACTGTATCTTTTGCTAACATGTAATTAACTCCAATATATTTTCCGTAGTCACGTAAGAATTCAATGACATTCATGGAGCCTATCCAGTCACGATTGTTTACCATTACTGCTCCGTTTTTAGTGTTAAAATCAAAAATACGTTCCATTTGTACTTTAAGTCCCTTAACATTTTGATCAATTTGTTCAGTAGTTTGTAATTGGCGCTCTTCACTTCTCCCTGATGGGTCACCAATCATTCCTGTTGCCCCACCAATTAATAAAATGGGTTGGTGTCCGTGTAGTTGGAAACGTCGTAAAGTTAACAGAGGAACGATATGTCCAATATGCATACTATCTGCTGTTGGATCTACCCCACAATATAAAGAAATTGAATCATTATTTAAAAGATTCACCATGCCATCTTCATCTGTTAACTGGTAAGCAAGACCTCTCCATTTTAAATCTTCTATTAATGCGTTTGACATCTTTTTTCCTCCTTCAAATAAAAAAGTCCCTGCATGATTTTAAAAAAATCATGCAGGGACGCTAAATACAATTTGCGCGGTACCACCCAGCTTGAAGGAAAATCTCCTTCCGCTCTTCAGACACAGTATCGTTGTGTATACGTTTAAGCTCCAAGCCTGTAATTCATGAATACACACTGACCAGCTTGCACCATCCGCTGGCTCTCTTAACAGCATTTGCACCCATTACTTCGGACTTTTCATTACTTAAAAGAATATTATATTTTATTATACGTATAAAACTCTTGTTGTCAATGCATAACTACTAATAGCTATGTATCTCTTTATTACAATTACTAATATTTTTTGTTATGATTTGATTTTATCATTCTATTTTGTAAAATGGGATTTCTATTAACTTAGAATCTATTTATGGTATAATAAGACAAGGTTTTAGGAGGGGGATCCGCTTGAAAGATCAATTGAAAAATACGATTAAAATAATTAATGAAACATGGGATAAATGGACAAGTACTAAATGGATAAAAGGACTAAGAATAACATCCGGAGTTGTGTGGAATTTAGCATTACTGATGTTAATCGTACTGCTAGTTGGTGGGGCATTTGTTGGTTCCGTTGGAGCCGGTTATTTCGCATCTTTAGTTGATAAAGAACCCCTCTTAAAAGAGGAAGAAATGCGTGCATCCATTTTGAGTTATGAAGAGACATCTGAAATCTATTTTGCAAACAACGTGTACTTAGGACCATTGAGAACAGATTTACAACGTACTGAAACGAAACTGAAAGATGTCTCCCCTTTTGTAATTGATGCAGTATATGCAACAGAAGATGAGTATTTCCAAGTACACCAAGGCATAGTCCCAAAAGCCATTTTTAGGGGACTTTTGCAGGATGTTACAAACTCTGACAACCAAACTGGTGGATCAACACTTACTCAACAATTAATTAAAAATCAAATACTCACTAATGAAGTTTCTTATGAGCGTAAAGCAAAAGAGATTCTTCTGGCTATGCGAGTTGAAAAATTCATGAAAAAAAATGAAATTTTAGAAGCCTATTTAAATATCATACCTTACGGACGTAATTCTTCAGGTGGGAATATCGCCGGGATTGCTACAGCAGCTGAAGGGATTTTTAATGTTGCTGCGAAAGACTTAACGCTTCCCCAAGCTGCATTTATCACGGGTATACCTCAAGCGCCTTTCGCACACACACCTTTCACTAACGAAGGTCAGCTAAAAGCTGACAAAGCTTTGAAGCCGGGAATTGACCGCATGTTAACGGTCCTTTACCGCATGAAGGAGACAGGTTACATCACTGACGCTGAATATAATGCTGCAGTTGCTTATGATATTAAGAAAGATTTTCGTAAACCAGAAAAATTACCTCAAGAACGATACCCTTATGTAACATACGCACTTGAAGATGAAGCAAAGAAAATTCTTTCTGAGATCCTTGCTAAAAAGGATAATATCGATCCTAGCCGCCTAAAAAGCGAAGAAAAGTTACGCAACAAATACCTTATTCTCGCAGAACGTGCTATGCGAACAAGCGGCTATCGAATTTATTCAACTATTGATCAACCATTATATGATAAGCATCAAGAAGTGCAAGCTGCATTTAAAAACTATGGAACCACATACAAAGAAGAAATATACAATGCCGAAAAAGAAGAAAATGAATGGGTTGATGCTCCAGTTCAAGTTGGAAGTATGATGATTGAAAATAGTACGGGGCGTATTTTAAGTTTTATAGGTGGACGAGATTATAGCCTAGAAAAAACAAACCATGCTACACAAGCCTATCGACATAACGGTTCTACAATGAAGCCATTAGTAGGCTATGGACCTGCAATTGAATACGGTGTAATTGGTGCGGGAAGCCCACTTGTCGATGTAAAGTTTACATTGAATACTCCGGGACAAAGAGCTTATAATCCTTCCAACTATAATTCTACACAAGAACTTGGCATCATGTCAGCACGGAAAGCACTGGCTGTTTCTCAAAACTTACCTGCACTAAGACTTTATGATTCAATTAAAGATCAGAAACCAACATCATTTTTAAAGAAAATGAATTTTTCTAATGTAACAGATTCAACTCATGCAAATGTATCCACAGTCCTTGGTGCAGTTGATGTTTCTGTTCTAGAAAATACCAATGCATATGCCACATTGGGTAACGGGGGACAATTTGTCGAAGCATATATGATTGAAAAAATTGAAGATGCAGACGGCAATATTATTTTCGAACATCAATCAGAGGCAGTACCTGTTTACACGCCTCAAACATCTTATATCGTGACAGATATGTTACGTGATGTACTCAGTGAAGGGACTGGAATGAGAGCAAAAAGTGAGTTGAAGTTCAGTTCTGATTTTGCTGCTAAAACAGGTACTACAAATGACAATCATGATGTTTGGTTTATGGGCTATAATCCTGCCATTACACTTGGCGTATGGCTTGGTTATGATACACCACGGAATTTAGAAGACAGTAGCGGAACTTATTCTAGACCAGGTGAACGAGTAAATATGTTATGGGCTCGTATTATGAATGCATCATATGATGTGAATCCAGAACTAATTGATCCAAATATCGAATTTAAAGCTCCTAAAGGCGTTGTATCACGTTCATTTTGTTCCATCTCAGGATTTGCACCATCAGCAGAATGTTCTAAAGCAGGGTTAGTAACTTCTGATTTATTTAATGCAAATACTTTTCTTCCTAATAAAGCAGACGATTCTTTGATTTCTGCATCATATGTGATGATTAATGAAAAGCGTTTTAAAGCACTCCCGACTACTCCAATTGAATTTGTAATTGAGGGCGGAGTTGGTGTGAATGAAAACTTCATCAATCGAATGTTAGGTAGATTAGGTGGCGATGGAAGTAAACTCTTCCCGGCAAATTCAATTTTTGCTAATCGAGTTGTCTCTGAAGATATATTTGAAGCAGATTCCGTTGCACCTGGAGCTGTTTCCGCTAAACTGTCAGAACAAACACTCACTTGGACGAGTTCAACTTCAAATGATGTCGTTGGATACCGTGTATTCCAGCGTTCTAGTGGTGGAAATGTTCTTCTAACTTCTGTAAAAGAAGCCGGTAATTATTCGTACCAGGTTAGTGGCCCAGGCAAGTACTTCGTAGTGGCTGTCGATATCACAGGTAAACAATCTCCAGAGTCAAACATTGCGGAAATTGAAGAACCCAAACCTGAGCCAATACCAGAACCGATACCTGAACCGAAACCAGATCCAAAACCAGATCCAAAACCAGATCCAAAACCAGATCCGAAACCAGATCCGAAACCAGATCCGAAACCAGATCCGAAACCAGATCCAGATCCAATACCAGATCCAGATCCAGTTCCAGAGCCTCCAGTCGAACCGCCACCTCCACCTGAAGATGGTTGAGAAATTAGACATGAAAGAGCAGTGTAACTTATCAGATTAGATAAGTTACACTGCTTAAATTTTATATTTATTTAGATTATAAAAAAAAACAGAACTTGCTCATTTTAAGGAAGCAAGTTCTGTTTTCTAATTTAATCTTCCATTGTCGATAAGTCACCAGTTGGTAGGCCGAGTTCCCAAGATTTTAAGACTCGTCTCATTATTTTTCCACTACGTGTTTTTGGTAGCTTGTCTTTAAATTCAATTTCACGAGGTGACACATGGGCTGCTAACCCTTTTTTTACAAATTGTTGTATATCAGCAATTAATTCATCTGAAGGCTCATATCCTTCTCTTAAAGCAACAAATGCTTTAATGATTTCTCCTCGAACAGGATCAGGCTTCCCTATAACACCTGCCTCTAAAATAGCCGGATGTTCTAGTAGTTTACTTTCCACTTCGAAAGGACCTACTCGTTCTCCAGATGTCATGATGACATCATCTACTCTTCCTTGGAACCAAAAGTAACCGTCTTCATCCATGTAAGCAGAGTCACCTGAAACGTACCATTCATCATTCAAAAAGTAAGATTGATATTTTTCAGGGTTATTCCAAATTTGGCTCATCATCGATGGCCACCCTTTTTTAAGTGCTAGGTTCCCCATTTGATGAGGAGGCAATACTACTCCCCTGTCATCGACAATTGCAGCTGTTACCCCTGGAATTGGTTTACCCATTGAACCAGGTCGTATAGGTAAGCATGCAAAATTACAAATCATTTGAGCTCCTGTTTCTGTCATCCACCAAGTGTCATGTATGCGATGATGGAATACTTCTGCTCCCCATCTAATCACTTCTGGATTTAATGGCTCTCCAACTGATAAAATGTGTCGCAGTGAGGACAAGTCGTAGTCCTTAACCAAAGCGTCACCAGCACCCATTAACATACGGAAGGCTGTGGGAGCACTATACCAAACAGTTACACCAAAATCTTCAATTGCTTGATACCAAGCTGCAGGTGAAAATCTACCGCCTAGAACAACCATCGTTGTCCCTGTTAACCAAGGACCAAAAATTCCGTAAGATGTACCAGTAACCCAACCTGGATCAGCTGAACACCAATAAATATCTTGTTCTTGTAGATCCAATACCCATTTCGACGTTTGATAATGTTGAAGCATCGCTTCTTGAACATGCAATACGCCTTTAGGCTTACCTGTAGAGCCTGATGTGTAATGAAGGATTAAACCATCTTCTTTTTCTAACCACTCAACATTGAAATATGATGAAGCAGTATTTAAATGTTTCATAAAGTCTATTGTTTTATTATCTTCAGTAACATCTTCCCCAACTAATAAAATTGTTTCTAGATGAGGTAACTTGTCTACTGGTATACGTTTTAAAAGTTCTGGTGTCGTAACAATCGCTTTTGCTTCACTATCCGCTAAACGGTCATACACAGCACCTTCCATAAACGCTTCAAACAATGGTCCTACAATAACCCCCATTTTAAGAGCACCGATTAATGAGAAATATAATTCAGGCGAACGTGGCATAAATATAAATAAACGATCACCTTTTTCAAGATTTGTATGCGTTTTCAATACGTTTGCTGCTTTGTTTGACCATTTTTTCATTTCATTAAAAGAATAAGATTCATTGCGATTGCCTTCTTTAAAGTAAAGCGCAATTTTGTTTTTTCGATCCGAATTTGCATGACGGTCTATGATTTCATGTGCCATATTTAGGCGACCGGTCTCATGCCAACTAAATTCTTTCTCTACATCTTTCCAATCAAAGTTTGCTGATGTTTCGTCGTAGTTTTGGAGTGAATAATCTCCTTGAACGACTGGGAGTACTTCAAGTTTCATTTCTACCACCCTCTCAATTACAATACACTATTATTTTACCTTAAATTAATAGTAAATGGCGAATTAATTGACTTTTTCGAGAATGAATAAATTGAATGTATCGAAATTGACCTCTCATTAGTTAATTCATGTATAATAGAATTAATTGTAATTCTTTTCAGGTGGTGTAAAGATGGAACATAAAAAAACCTATAATGCCATGGAATTAAAAACGAAACATGGCCAATTGATTATTGAAGGACCCATTTCATCAGCAGATATCGCCAGATTAATTTTCCATGAAGATTTGATCGCATTTCGTCCACCTGCTCAACAACACAAAGCAATAGTCGAAATTGCGAATTTACCAGAAGCGCGTATACTAATTGCTCGTGAAAATCTAACAATTGTTGGATATGTAACGTATTTATACCCTGACCCTCTTGAACGTTGGTCTCAGGGACAAATGAGCAATCTAATTGAGTTGGGCGCAATAGAAGTGATTCCAAAGTATCGCGGAACAGGTGTAGGAAAAAGTTTACTTCGCGTATCCATGATGGATGATGCTATGGAAGATTACATTACGATTACAACTGAATATTATTGGCACTGGGATTTAAAAGGGACCGGTCTCAATGTCTGGGAGTACCGCAAAATGATGGAAAAGATGATGACTGCCGGTGGTCTAGAATATTTTGCGACCGACGACCCAGAAATTAGTTCTCATCCCGCCAATTGTTTAATGGCTAAAATAGGGACTCGAATTGATAATGAATCCATTCAAAGATTTGATCAACTACGATTTATGAATCGTTTTATGTATTAACAGTAAAGGAGTTCTTGACCTATGATTGTTGAACAAATGATGAAGAAAAACGTCCTAACTCTTCAACCTTCTAATACAATAAAAGATGCAATAACGATATTAGATAAGAACAGAATTCGCCATATACCTATCACAAATGAAATTGGTACAGTAATAGGGATTGTTACTGATAGGGATATCAAAAAAGCAACTCCCTCATTGTTAATGAAAGATCAAGATCAACAACATAATTTTCTAGACACTGAAATTGTAGAAATTATGACTAAGAATCCAATGATTGGCCACCCATTAGACTTTGTCGAAGAAGTAGCTATTATTTTTTATGAACAAAAAATTGGTTGTCTCCCAATTGTGAGTGGCGGACAGCTGGTAGGTATCGTAACAGAGACCGATTTATTATATAAATATATTGAATTAACCGGCGCACATCAACCAGGTTCTCATATTGAAGTACGGGTACCCAATCGAGCAGGTGTATTGTTTGAAGTTTCAAAAGTTTTTTATGAGCATAAAATAAACGTCCTTAGTGTTCTCGTTTATCCTGATTCACAAAATGACGACAACAAAATCTTGGTATTCCGTGTGAAGACAATGAACCCCCTTCGGATTATTGAAGATCTACGTAAAGAAGGTTTTGATGTACTATGGCCAAACATACCGGGAATGACAATTTAAAAAAACATGCGGTTTTCATTTATTCTGAGGAACAACTAGGATATAAATTTTCTGAAAACCATCCTTTTAATCAGAAAAGGCTCGTATTAACGCTTGATTTATTGCGGGAAATGAATGCGCTTTCAGAAGAAGATATTGTAAAACCACGTATTGCAACAGATGATGAGTTATTACTTGCTCATGACGCAAGGTATATTAATATCGTTAAAAAAGCTAGTCTAGGACTAGTTACTTCTGCTCAAACGGAAAGTTTTGGAATTGGAACTGAAGATACCCCTATTTTTCCAAATATGCATGAAGCAAGTGCACGTTTAGTTGGTGGTACACTAACAGCGGTAGATTATGTTATGGAAAATAAGGCTTCACATGCACTTAACCTCGGTGGAGGTCTTCATCACGGTTTTCATGGTCGAGCATCTGGCTTTTGTATTTATAATGATAGTTCTGTTGCCATTAAATACATTCAACAAAAGTATAAGGCTCGTGTTCTCTATATAGATACTGATGCTCATCATGGTGATGGAGTTCAATGGAGTTTTTACGAGGATCCTGATGTTTGTACAATATCTATTCACGAAACAGGTCGTTATTTGTTTCCAGGCACAGGTAGTGTTAGTGAGAGAGGTTCTGGACCGGGGTATGGAACATCATTTAACTTGCCAATTGATGCATTTACGGAAGATGAATCGTTTCTAGATCTTTATATGACTGCTTTTCGTGAAATTGCTGCCCATTTTAAACCAGATGTCATTATTAGTCAGAATGGTGCAGATGCTCATTATCTTGATCCCCTTACACATTTATATGGAACTATGAAAATATATCAAGAGATTCCTAAACTCGCACATCAGCTTGCTCATGAATTTTGTGACGGGAAATGGATTGCTGTTGGTGGCGGTGGCTATGATATTTGGAGAGTGGTTCCTAGAGCTTGGTCTTTGCTGTGGATGGAAATGAATAACATTGCTACTCCACAGGGGTCTCTTCCTAAAAACTGGCTTGAAAAGTGGCAGCCAGATTCTCCCGTTACATTAATTCCGACCTGGATGGATCCTGAAAATTTATATGAACCCATTCCACGCAAAGAAGAAATTACGGAAAAAAACAAACAAATGCTCAATAAAGTTCTTTATTCTATACGAAGTCATTAAGAAACATTAGAAATAACTTGAGATTAAATTAAGCCTTTATATTATTGAAAAGAAAAGGAGTGACTACATTTACTGTAGCTCACTCCTTTTCTTATTTCACTGAATTTCTTTCTTCAATTCGATGTGGCAATATGACAGTTTTTTCTTCAATCTTTTCCTTTTTCATATACTTGGTTAATAGACGCATTGACACAGCACCAATATCGTACAGTGGTAATACACTACTCGTTAATTCTGGACGTACCATACGTGCAAGTTTAGAATTTTCGAAGCTAATAACTTCTATATCGTTTGGAACGTGTAAGCCTGCATCTTGTGCACCATGAATTAGGCCTATTGCAAGTTCATCATTCCCTGCAAAATAAGCAGTTGGAGCATTAGGAATACTATTCAGCGTTTTAAAAGCTGTGTACCCAGCATCATATGTTGTTTCACTTTCTACAACTAGTTCATTATCAAGTTGAAGACCTGCATCAGCTAAAGCTCTTTCATAACCAGTAAATTTAAAAGCCCTATTGATAGTAGTAGAAAGTGATCCAGAAACATAGGCGATTCTCTTGTTATTATTTTGAAGTAACCGATTAACTGCGTCATAAGCAGCTTGATAATAGTCAATATTAACAGATGGCATATTGCCAGAAGAATCAATTGTACCTGCTAAAACAATCGGTACGGGAGATCTGTCCATCATATTGAGAAGGTCTACCGATACATGCTCACTCATAAACACAATTCCATCTACTTGCTTACCAAACATTGTTTCAAGAAGCTGTAATTCTTTATCTTCACGTTGGTCCGAATTCGATAAGATAATATTATAACGATACATCGTTGCAATATCTTCTATTCCACGGGCTAATTCCGCATAAAAGATATTAGAAATGTCAGGAATAATAACCCCAACAGTTGTTGTTTTTTTACTAGCCAAGCCTCTTGCAACCTGGTTTGGACGATATTGTAATCGTTTAATAACATCTAACACCTTTTTTCGAGTTGCTGGCTTTACATTTGGATTTCCGTTGACGACTCGAGATACTGTAGCCATTGATACATTAGCTTCACGTGCTACGTCATAAATGGTTATTGTCATATGTATACACTCCTGCCCTGTTCCTATCTAATATTATCATATAACAATCATCTAATACTTTCCATTATGACCATCAAAATAAAAGAAAGAAACCGGTTCAGTAATTGAACCGGCACAGAGATTATGCATTTACTTCATAAGACTTCATGAATTTTTGTAATGAATTATAAAATTCATCAAATTGTTGTAAGTTCATTTGTTGCGCTGCATCCGATAAAGCTACTGCTGGATCTGGATGAACTTCAGCCATAACACCATCTGCTCCAATTGCAATTGCCGCTTTCGCAGCAGGAAGCAATAAATCACGACGTCCTGTAGAATGAGTGACGTCAACAAATACTGGTAAGTGAGTTTCTTGTTTTAATATTGGGACTGCTGAAATGTCAAGTGTGTTACGTGTGGCTTTTTCATAAGTTCGAATTCCACGTTCACATAAAATGATTTGATCATTTCCTTGAGAAATAATGTACTCTGCAGCATGAATAAATTCTTCAATTGTCGCAGACATACCACGTTTTAATAGTACGGGTTTCTTAATTGAACCTACGGCTTTTAACAATTCGTAATTTTGCATGTTACGTGCACCGATTTGAATTACATCAATATAATCTAACGCTTCTTCTAAGTGAGAAGGTGTGACAATTTCGGATACAACTGCAAGATTATATTCTTGTCCAACACGTTTAAGGATTTTTAATCCTTCCAGTCCGAGCCCTTGGAAGTCATATGGTGATGTACGTGGCTTGTAAGCTCCCCCACGAATCATTCTTAATCCTTTTTGTTGTATAGCTGCTCCAACTGTAGCCACTTGATCGTATGACTCAACTGCGCATGGTCCGAAAACAAATGATGGTTTACCCTCTCCAATGCGCTCTCCATTGACTACTACAATTGTATCTTCTGCTTTCTTTTTGCGTGAAACAAGAAGTGCTTTACGTTGGTCGTCTTCCTGAAGTCCTAAAGCTGTTTTAAATAGTTCTTTAAAAATGTGGTCAACTGTGGATTGCGCTAATGGACCAGCATTATTTTCTTTAATTAGGTTTAGCATATGACGTTCTCGAAGGGGATCATATCGGTTAACACCTTGCTTTTCCTTTACTTTACCAATTTCTTGTATGACAGTTGCACGTGCATTGATTAAACGCAGAATTTCTAAGTTTAATTCATCTACATTTGTGCGTAAACTATCCAATTGTTCATTACTCATATTTTGATCTCCTCTCTTAGTCATACTTTATTCACGATAAAACGCAAAAGATATGATGTTTTTTTGATAGTAGACTTATTATATTACGAGAGTTCAAGAAAGTCACGTTATTTCTTTCGCACTTCAACGCGCTAAAGTGTTATTCCTATGAAAAATTCTTTTAATAAAAAAAGATCCACATATTTTATGTGGACCTTTACAATTTTAGTTTTTCTTGTTTGCTACTTCTTCTTTAAATGCTTCTGCAGTTGAAGTTGTATTTTTGTTATTTTCAATTTCATTGACGACTTCTTCCACTGTGTTAGTGAGGGTTTCCATGTAATCAATTGCTTCCTCACCTTCAGAAGATGTAGTACCATCATCTGTTAGATTAGGAACTTTAGATTTAATCGATTTAACTTTATCAACTAAAGGAGTTGACTTATCTTTTAACTGTGCTGTTAATTGATTCGTTTTGTCTTTGGCAGTAGATGATAAATCTACTGTTTTTTCTCTTAATTGAGATGTTAATTGAGACGTTTTTTCCATTGCTGTTGATGATAAATCTACTGTTTTATCTTTTAATTGACTTGCTTGAGTCGAAACATCATCGCGAAGTTCTGCACCTGATTTTGGTGCCAGAAATAAAGCTGTAGCTGCTCCAATAATGCCACCTACTAATGCTCCAATTATAAAGTCTTTTGAATTTACTTCATTACTTATATAAATGGGGTCGTTGTATTGTGAATCTGAATACTCTTCTAAATACTCTTCTGAATGTGGTAGGTTCGATTCCATTTGATCAGAATTGTTTTTATAAAATTCCTTATTATACTTCGCTTCGTTATAATTTGGTTTATATTGTGTCATGTTGTTATTCCTCCTAATTTTTAATTCATCAACCGGTTTACTTTTATAATCCTTTGTAATCTGAACGTGCTTCCTTGATGGCTTTTCGTTCTTTCCATTCGTCACGGATGCCAAGAGCAACATTGCTCCATTGTACTACTTGTGCAATTTTGTCTTCGTTTTTCTCAACCTCAGAGCTAATGGAAGTGGTAATTTGTCGTACAGATGTATTTAAACCATTTACGGATTCGCCAACATTTTTTACTGCATCAACAACACTGTTTAATTTCTCAGACTTGTTTTGAATATCTGAAGCTAAATCATTTGTTTTCTGCAATAATTCAGTTGTTTCTCGCGTTACACCTTGTAATTGACCTTCTAATCCAGACATCGTCCCTGAGACTTCTTTTAAGGTCTTATTTAACGATGTGAATGTCATCGCAAGACTTATGCAAAGAACGAGAAATCCGATAGCTGCAACTAACGCTGCTATGTATAATACCAATTCCATAAAATCTCCTCCATCATTTAATTGTACGTATTTACTATTTACCCAAATAAAACAGTAAATAAACTTCTACTAGTAGTATTATTCAATAAAAATAAATTATATCCTTCTTTTAAAAATAAAAACTCTAGCTGTTTATAACTAGAGTTTCCATACCGTTAAATTACCTTTTCAAATTCAGCTTGAAATTTTTGTACATCTCCAGCTCCCATAAATAAATAAATTGCATTGTGATGGTTAAGTAAAACTTTTATTTCTTCTGTTTTTAGGATAATACAGTTGTCAATTAAATCTGCCAAATTTTGAATAGTTAAATCGCCTTTGTTTTCCCGTGCTGAACCAAATATGTCGCATAAATAGACAAAATCGGCAACTTCTAGGCTTTCAGCAAATTCTTTTAAGAATGTTCTTGTTCGTGAAAAGGTGTGCGGTTGGAATACAGCAATTATTTCACGCTGTGGATATTTTTGGCGAACTGATTGTATTGTGGCCTTTATTTCAGTTGGATGATGTGCATAATCATCGATTAATATTCGTTCGCCTTTTCTACTCTCAGAAAAACGACGTTTAACTCCACCAAAGGAAGACACTTGTTGTTGAATAATATCAGCTGGAATACCCTCATAATGACACAACGTAATTACAGCCAGTGCATTTAGAACAGCATGATCACCAAATAACTTAATTTCATATGTGTAGCTAAATTCATTTCGGATAAAGACATCAAAACTTGTACCTGATGTAGTTTTAATCACATTTCTAGCTTCAAAATCATTTTGTGAACTAAAACCATAACAGATAACCGGTACATTAGCTTGAATTTTTTGGAGATGTTCATCATCACCGCATACAATAAGGGCTTTATTCACTTGCAAAGCCATTGATTGGAAGGCCTCAATAACATCCTCTATTCCAACAAAATAATCTGGGTGGTCAAAATCAATATTCGTCATAATCATGTAATCTGGATGGTAAGCTAAAAAATGACGACGATATTCACAAGCTTCGAATGCAAAATATTTTGCTTGCGAATCACCATGTCCAGTACCATCTCCAATCAGATAAGATGTAGGGGCATAACCACTTAAAACATGTGACATTAAGCCTGTAGTCGAAGTTTTACCGTGAGAACCTGTAATTCCAATTGAAGTATATTTCCCCATCATTTTACCCAGAAACGAATGGTATCGAATGACTTCAACACCCAATTCATGAGCACGAACTATCTCTTCATGGTCATCTTTATAGGCATTACCTGCAATAACTGTCATGCCATCATGAATATTTTTAACATTAAATGGCAATATCGGGATGCCGCATTTACGTAACGGGTCTTCAGTAAAGAAATGTTTTTCTATGTCTGAGCCCTGTACCTGATTTCCTTCATCATGCATTATTTGTGCAAGTGAACTCATCCCTGACCCTTTTATTCCTATAAAATGAAACACTGTCATTATTTAAGCCTCCTGGGAAAGGTGCACGTAATTCCATACTTTTCTTTCATATCTATACTTACCCCATTATATCATTATTTAATCTTATTTCGAAATGAACGCTTATAGCCAGCTGGCTAATGGCTTTTTTAATCAAAAAGTTGTTGTAAATCACTTTCAGTAATAAATACTTCTCGTGCTTTGCTGCCTTTAGACTCTGAAACATATCCATGCTGTTCCATTAAATCAACAAGTCTTGCTGCCCGATTATATCCAATATGAAATTTGCGTTGTAGTAATGAAGTCGAAGCTGAACCTTGTTCCAATATAAAACGACAAGCTTCTTCAAATAAATCATCCTGATCTTCTGCAATCTCTAAACGACGGACTAGTTCCTCTTGTTCGAATAAATAGGAGGGTTCTCCTTGACTACGAGCGTGATCAATAATTTTTTCCATTTCTTCATCAGTGACATAAGTTCCTTGTAAACGAACTGGTGCAGACATCCCGTTTCCTAAATATAACATATCGCCACGTCCAAGTAAGCGCTCCGCTCCTTGAACGTCGAGAATTGTTCGAGAATCGATTTGAGACGATACGGAAAATGCTATTCGTGTTGGAATGTTTGCTTTAATAAGTCCTGTTATGACATCTACCGAAGGACGTTGTGTAGCAACTACCAAATGAATTCCACAAGCACGTGCTTTTTGAGCAATTCTACATATGGATTCTTCCACTTCTGTTGGTGCCATCATCATCAAATCAGCTAACTCATCAATAACAATTAATAAGTATGGGAGTTTCTGAGCAAATTGTCTTTTCTCATCTGCCATGGCATTATATCGAGAAATATCTCGTACACCAGTATGGGCAAATAGCTGATATCTTCTTTCCATTTCTTCAACTGCCCATTTAAGAGCAGCAGTAGCTGCTTTAACATCTGTAATAACCGGACTTACAAGATGCGGAATATGATTAAATGGTGCTAATTCTACCATTTTAGGATCAATTAATAATAAATTTAATTCCTTTGGTGTAGCTTTAAACAATAAGCTAATTAATATTGAGTTAATACATACTGATTTACCTGACCCTGTAGCTCCTGCGATTAAACCATGTGGCATATTTCGCAAATCGATGGTCACAGGTTTCCCAGTTAAATCTAATCCAAGAGCCGCCTCAAGAGGAGATTCAGATTCTTTAAAGTTCGAACTTCCAACAACTTCTGATAACCTAACAGGTCTTGACGCTTTATTAGGAATCTCAATCCCTATTGAACTCTTACCCGGAATTGGCGCTTGAATTCGAATATCTTTCGCTGCAAGTGCCAATTTTAAATCATCTGCCAAATTACGAATTTTACTTACTTTAGTTCCTTGTCCCACGGTTATTTCAAATTGAGTTACTGCAGGACCTTGAACCATTTGCACGATATCCGCAGTAATTTGGAAGTAAGAAAGTGCTTCGATTAACCGATCCGCTTGCATTTGCAGCCATTCATAATCCTGAGTTTTCTGCTCAGGCGGTACTAAAAAATGTTCCTTAGGAAAGTTATATCCATTTTCATTGTCTACTACATTTGTTTCAACACTTCCCGATTGAACAGTTATAGCCTTTTCCTCTGGTAAATCAACATTTAGTCGAGCGACTGGTTCTGATGGTATGACTTCTGGAAAAGATGGAGGATTAATAGTTTGAGCTATCTTTTGTTGATATTTTTTATTATCTGAATTTAACATTAGTACATTAAACGGAAGAGACTTCTTTTTCTTCTCAATTGTTGGTTGTTCATTCCCCAAATCAGAAACCACCTCTACTTTTTCAGTAGGTTCGCTGTTAATTGGGACTTCAACCTGCAAAGGTATCTCTTTATCTACTTTATTTTCTAGTATTGGGAGTGGTTTAATTTTATCGGGTTCACTAAATGAAAGATTGCTATCCTCTTTATTGTCATCAACTTTATCTTTATTCTTATTCGCTAATAATTCATCAATGGGTAATATCTTTGATTTATTAAAGCCATGAATTGGAGATGGAACATCTGTTGGTTTAAAGTTTTTAGATTGAACAAGCACTTTTGTAATTCTAGGTTTAACTTCTGGAAAGTGTTCTTTTACTGTTTGTTTACTCGATTGTTTTATACCGGTTGAACCAGTTGCCTGATGAACAACTGTATTTTTTCGATGCTCCTGCCACTGTTTATGCATATACAAAGGCGTTGGTTCCTCTTTTTGAGGGACATCCAGTAATCGTTCTTCATCAACTAAACGACCCTTCTCTTTATCACTTATTAGTGGAAAACGGAATGGTGTTTTAGGCTGTTCGTAAGTTGAGTGCTCAGTTTCCTCTAAAGTAATTTCTTTATCAGATTGTGTATCAGAAAATAATTTTTTCACTGCTTTGGTCAACCAATTCAATACAAACCCTCTTTTCATATCAATGTTTCAATTTTAACAGGTTTGCTCTTCAAATCAAACGCCTTCAAAACTGAGTATATACAAAGTTTCACTTAGTTTATGCTTGGAAAGCGGATCCTATTTCGACACTGTCTTCTAACACTAATATCCCCTTCTCTGTTGGTGCATCTGGTAGGTCTAGTTCTTTTGCAGAACAAATCATCCCACTGGAAGCAATACCACGCAATTCTGCATCTTTAATTACTAAGCCTGAAGGCATTACAGCACCTACCTTAGCTACAACTACTTTTTGGCCAGCTTCAACGTTAGGTGCTCCACAAACAATTTGGAGAGTTTCTTCTCCAACTTCAACTTGGCAAACGTTCAATTTGTCAGCATTTGGATGTTTATCTTTTGATACAACATAGCCAACTACAAATTTAGAAGAAAAATCAACTTCTAGTTTTAACTCTATTTCATTTTGATTAATTAATTTTTGTAAAGACGAAATAACTTCAATTGTGATTTCAACAGGACCTTCACCTTGTATTTCTAGATATTTACTTGCATTGAACACATTTAATGCAACAACTTCAGCTGAGTTAGAATCTTTAACTAAAGTTATGTCGCCTTTTGATTCAGTTGTTATATCTTCAAATTTATTAGGTGTAAGTTGAACTAAAAGTACGTCGCCTACACCTTTCTTATTGTAAAAAATGTTCATTTGTCGTTGTTCTCCTTTTGTACTGGATTTTTTGCCATAATAAATATTGGTTCCAATTCACCATCTTCATATATAAAGGATAAAGAAGTAATTGGGACTTTACCTACTGTAAAGAAGTGCATGGTTAATTGGGCCAGGACATCATATCCTGCATCATTTCGAATGTCGCCAATAATTAGAACGTCTTGATGTGGTACAGATAAGGTCATATCACCTTCAATTTTAGCTTGCATCTCTTTTAAAAATTGTTCATTCAAAATACGACTTGCATCATATCCATCGTTCGCATTCAAAAAGTAAAAGATATTACCAGCTACATGATCCTCTTTTACTTCAGTAGATAGTTTTCTTACTTGAAATCTTGCTAATTCCTTAACTTCCACGTAAGTAATCTTCAATTGTAATAACATATCTTCATCCAATAAGCGATACGTATTGCCTAAGTCTAAAGCGTAGAATATACGAGTCTCAGCGGTATGGTCTGTTACGATAAAATCGTGTCCTTCAGTCGATTTTAGTGGGAAAGAAGTAGAACGGATAACAGGATAAATTTGTGATGTTGATTGTTCTAAACCACTTGACTCTCGCTCCATTGCTTCAAATGTTTGGCTAATTGTATAAACCACTGTATTAATTGCTTTATCTTTAATCACTTCATACTTTGCTAATATCTCTGGAAGGGATATTTCCATTCCTTTATTTAATTTTGTATGGTGAAGTCGTACACGATCTGTTTTCTGGTCATGTTGCCATGTGAATGAAGGGTTCGGTAGCTCTTTTTTTAATCTTTCAACCAATTGTTCTGATTTCAAAGTATCATATCCTTTACAGCAGGAAACGGCTCTCACCAAAATGGGCAGAACCGCTCTTTTATTTTTATTCTATGCTTCCAATCATTATACAAGCTCTGACAAGAAATTTTCAATTTCTTCTTGCGTTTTACGGTCTTTACTGACTAAGCGTCCAACTTCCAAACCATTCTTAAAGGCTAGAAAACTAGGAATTCCATATATATCATATTCTGCACATAAGTCAATGAATTGATCCCGATCTACGGATATAAATGTAAACTTTTCATCAAATTTCTCTTCTATTTCGTTCATAAATGGGTCGATAAAATGACAATCTGGACACCAGCCAGCTGTGAATAAAAATACCACATCTTCTGCTAGTTTTATTGTATGAAACTCTTCGATAGACTGTAAATCTCTCAATTAATTCTCTCCTCTATTAACAGAACGAACAATTTTCATCATCTGTTCGATATTTGTATAAATATTAGCTTCATCAGAAATCACCGTCAATTTCACTCCACCTATACTTGCCACGATTTCAAATTGTTCCTTACTTGATGGTAGAATAGCAATGAATCCAAAGCGATTGTTTTGTTCAAAAGTTTCCAAAGCATAAATGTCATTTTTTTGCTCAACTTGAAGCAAGTCATAAAATAAGTGACTATCACTGTCTTCATTTGGATTAATAAATAAAACATATGAATGTTCATTTTTCTCTAAAATTATATTCGTATCATCCGAATCTTCTAGTACAGAAAAACCCCTTGGAACAAATAATTCAATACTATCTATTTGTTCGTTTGCTTTAACTGGCTCTTCTTCAAAAATCGTTTTTGCTAATTTAATGCCATCGCCTGTCTGTTCTTCAGCAGAAGCCGAACAAGCAGTTAACATTATTACAAAGATAGGAATGATAGCAATTCGAACCCGGTTAAATTTCATTTTTATTCCTCCCGTCCAACAAAGTACTGTAGTCTATTTTAATATGCTTCCCATATACGTGCAACTTAAGACGTTTCTTGAATATGATTCTCTTTAAAGAATTGACCTAATAAGAGTTTAACAACGTGTTCGAACATTTCTGAGCGTTTAACAATTCCATTAGTAAACACTCCTACAGCCCCTTCATGATGTCTTATTCCTACTTGATTTGTATATTGATCCATAACTGGTCCGAGTTCTTCTCCATTTCGAATAGCACATGCAATCTCTTCTGGTAAGGGAATTTGTGCACCCCCTGCTTTATAATGGTGACCTAATTTAGTATGAAGTACACCCCAGTTGCAAATAAAAAGTTGACCATCTAGTTCTTTTACTCCACCTTCGAGTCCAAAAGATAAATCAACTTGTTCCTCCATGCTAGCACTTAACGCACGGTTCTTTGCTCCTTGTAATGTTTCTTTATCCCCAAAGGGTTGTTCTGAGACGTTAGAAGGAACATCGAGCATTATATATTCAATATTATCTATGAATTCATTACAAACATTTTTAACAGCTTGTGCTTTTGCTTGATTTTTTGTCCCAATAGCAATTTTCATAAGAACCCCCTTAATATTAAAACAAAAAAAGCGCCTTTTCAGGCACTAATTTTATTAAACATTTTGATGAATTGTTTCGAGTGTTGTTTTGTCAGCCGAGCGCACAAGTTTTACGATTAATTCTTTTGCTGCCGCATAGTCATCAGTGTGAATGATAGAACCAGCTGTATGAATGTAGCGGGAACATATACCAACAACCGCACTTGGCACCCCTTCATTTGACATATGAACACGACCTGCATCAGTTCCACCTTGAGAAATGAAATATTGATAAGGAATATTATGTGTTTCAGCAGTATCTAAAACAAATTCACGCATTCCACGATGTGTAATCATAGAGCGATCAAAAATCCGTAATAATGTTCCTTTTCCAAGTTGGCCGAATTCAGTTTTAGAACCAGACATATCGTTTGCAGGACTTGCATCTAAAGCGAAAAATAAATCTGGCTTAATTAATGTAGCAGCAGTTTGTGCTCCTCTTAAGCCGACCTCTTCCATAACATTAGCACCTGAATATAAAGTGTTAGGAAGTTTTTCATCTTTAAGTTCTTTTAATAATTCAATTGCAAGTCCACAACCATAACGATTATCCCATGCTTTTGCTAATATTTTTTTGCGATTAGCCATTGGTGTAAATGGACAAATTGGAACTATTTGTTGACCAGGTCGAATACCAATTTTCTTGGCATCCTCTAAATCATCTGCTCCAATGTCAATTAACATGTTTTTGATTTCCATTGGTTTGTTGCGCACTTCTTCACTAAGTATATGAGGTGGTATTGAACCAATAACCCCAATCACAGGACCATTGTCTGTAATGATTTCAACGCGTTGTGCAAGTAAAACTTGGCTCCACCATCCACCCAATGGTTGGAATCGAAGCATTCCGTTTTCAGTTATTTGTGATACCATAAAACCAACTTCATCCATATGACCCGCCACCATAATCCGGGGACCTTGGTCATCACCCTTTTTTAATCCAAAAATACCTCCCAAATTATCTTGAACAATTTCATCAGAGTATTTTTGTAGTTCACTTCTCATGAATTTTCTAATAGCATGTTCATTACCAGGTGCTCCTGGAAGTTCAGTTAATGTTTTAAATAATTGTAATGTTTCTGAGTTCAATGTGAAATCCTCCTATGTACTTCAGTCATTAATATTGTAGTTGATTCTTCAAAACATTTCCACTTTAAATTCGTTTGTCGAAGTATATTGAATGAGTTTAGTTCTGTTTGTTAATGTAACTTATGGTAAACTGAAAAAAACCGGTACACTAGGAGGTAAATTAATGAAGACAAGAGATTTAATCATTGGATTTTTTACAGGCATTGCGGCAGGAGTTTTAATTCGTGAAGTTTCAACTCGTATCGAAACAATTAAACCCGCTGAGTTAGTTTTACATGATATTAAACAATTGTTTAAAAAGGAAGGTCCGATTGATGGTTCTTGGATTTATATGAAAACAGAACCATTCAACCGTCAAGCGATTTCTACAGATGTATACCGTGGTGGAATTTCGCGTGTACGTCAAGGAGAAGTGGAACAATTTGATTTTCTCGCCGATGCACGAACAGGTACTGTTGTTGAATTAATTAAAATTTAAATAAGGTGATTCCAGGAAAATGGCTATATGGTGTCGTTTCGCTAGAGGGTATCTCTTTGCAGTGACAGTTCAGTTTTTTCCACAATGTTTCTCCTTGGGTATCCCGGTCATTTTGAATCGAAACATATAACACCATAATGACCGAAAAGGCAGTGACGTTGTTTGTCACTTCCTTTTCGGTCTTTCTTCTCATACAGCGGGTGCATCCATCAATCGCATATGCCCCTTATTCAACTAATATTTAGATATTGATGACGAATGAATGGATACTTCTCTTGGTATAATAATTCCTAATCCGTTGCCTTTTAATTTAACCAGACGTTAGTGGTTTTATCATTTCAAAATTATCCATTTACTGGTCACTTTATAACTAAATCTTAAGAACTGATTATTTTCTAGTGCGTTCTAACTTATCGACTATTTCTTTTCCTGTTGTATCCCATTTAATCATACGATAATAAGCGTCATGATAGAAAATAAATGAGTAGCCGTTTGCTAGAGCTTCAGACATTATTTTTTCTTTAGCGAAAACAGAGGTCATTGGATAATCGTCAAATGCCAATACCCACAGTGGGTTTTGATGTGCATGGGTTGGCATTATGTCAGCCATATGAATAATCGTTTCGCCATTTTGTTCTAATTTTATAATACTATGACCATCGCTATGTCCACCTGTATGGATCATTCGAATACCTGGTAATACTTTTAATTCTTCTTCAAATGTTACGACTTGATCTTGGATACCTTCCCAATTTTCTTTCCAGTATGTATTTCTAGAGCGTATGTTTGGGTTACGAACCTCATTCCACTCGATAGCAGATAATACAATTTTGGCATTAGGGAATGCGGAAACTGTCTGTTCATTATCCCACTTAGTTAAACCACAAGCATGATCAGCATGCATATGTGTCATAAGTACAAAGTCTATGTCTTCAGCAAGTAATCCTAAAGAAGCTAATGAGTCGTCGAGTTTTGATTGTTCTTGTACCCCGTTATTTCTTAGCTGCTTTTCATTCATTTTATTAAAGCCTACCCCTGTATCAATTATTATATTTTTACTATTAAATTGAATCAAGATGGGGTGTGTACTTAGTTCGATTTGATTTAAATCATTTACAGGATATTTTTTTGACCATAAAAGTTTAGGTACAACTCCAAACATGGAACCACCATCTAATAATGTAAATCCTCCGTCTAACCAACTTAACGTCATCCCGTGAAATGTGTATTGATCCATTATATGACCTCCTTATGTAATATTTTTAGTGTAACAAAAAACGCCTAAACAATCTTTAAATTGAGAGGGCGTTTTTACTGTTTTATTGAATTTTTCATTTATTAAACTACTAAAATAACACTTTATAATAATCTATCTTGAAATAAATTGAGATACTAAACGATAAATAGGATGTCCCATTGCAGAAAATTTTTCTTCATATTCTGTCATAATGTTATTTTTTGGCATATTCACATGTAAATCCAGCGAAACAGATTTTAATAACATGCCATATTCAGACATGCTTTTCAAAGAAAACTCAAAAAGCTCGCGATTGTCTGTCTTAAAATGGACTTCACCGTTATCTATTAAAACTGATTCATATAATTTCAGAAAAGTATCATGAGACAATCTTCTCTTAGCGTGTCTAATCTTTGGCCAAGGATCGGAAAAATTTAAATAAACACGGCTTACATCATTCTTTGCAAAGAATTTCAACAAATGTTCTCCATTAACTTTTAATAGTTTTAAGTTGGAAGGAATTTCAGCTTTAATAACATTTTCAAGAGCTGACAGGATGACGCTATCATATAATTCAATTCCAATATAGTTGATATCTGGATTAGCTTTTGCCATTCCAGTTATAAATTGACCTCTACCTGTTCCTACTTCAATATGCATAGGATTGCTATTTTGAAAAACTTCTCCCCAATTCCCACTAAAATCTTCTGGATTTGGAATCACAATATTGGGATGTTCAGAAATAAAATCTTCAGCCCAAGGTTTATTACGTAATCTCATAAATATCACCCTACTTTCATATGCTTTTCGACATGTTATTATCATAGAATTTCAGTCTATTGTCAAGTTCATCTCAATCTAGCAATATTCCATTGATTTGATTGAACTGAAAATTCATCCGCAATATATGCTGTCGTTTTATTTGCATACTCACCGTCTACATGGCGATACATAGTTTCATCGGTCGTTAAAGTAACAAAGGATGATGTGATTTGATACACTTCTTTTAGTGAAGTATGTTTACCAAAAAATACAGATACAAATAGCAATAACAGTTTAATACGTGATAAATCATGAACCACTGTTATTTCAATCTTTCCGTCAGCGGGATTAGAGAGTGGTGAAATTTTCATTCCACCACCGAAATATGGTTGATTGCTTACTGTCACAAACCATACTTTTTCAAATATCTGGTAATGATTAGGAGTTTCAACTGTTAATGAAAAATTTTTAAATGTACCTAACGTTTTAATGACAAAATATGTATAAGCTAGCTTACCTAAACTGAACTTGTTTAGGATCTTTTTGATGGGAGAGTTATTTACTTGATAAGCAATATATGCGTCAAAACCAATGCCTGCATTATTAACAAAAGTAAACTTTTCATTTTGGGTAATTACATGTCCAATATCCATCTGAAGGGTCTTCCCGATTGTTTTTACATAGTTATTAAGTTCTTCAGCGTGTTTAAATGTTGGAAACCCTCTTCCAAAATCATTACCAGAACCAGCACTGATGACACCTACTATGCAATTAGAACAACCTAAAACTCCTTCAATTACTTCATGGGCAGTCCCATCTCCACCAAACGCAATAAGTAATTGATGTTCGCCATTCTGTACACAAATTTTTGCAAATTCAGTGGCATGTTTTGGTCTAGAAGTCATTTGAAGTTCATAAGGGAAGTTTAGATTGTTTTTGAATATTTGCCAGCGTTTTAACGATTTCCCATTCCCAGCAATGGGATTCACAATTATAGTTGTCTTCATGAGGTTATTTCCTTTAAGGGAATACTATGCACTACTTGATAAGAAGGAACTTGCCCAGGGTTAATTGAATAGACCGAGAATTCATTCACAGAGAATAATAACTTTTCGATATACATTTCTTTTGAAAACGATTGTCCCTTCCACTTTTTAGCGAGCGTAACATGGGGAACAAAAGGTTTTTTGTCTATTTTTGAAAACAATGATTGGCATTTTTCCCTAATCGAACTTTGTAATATAGCTAAGTTTAATTCCTCTTCTATTGATGCGTAAACTACTCGTGGAGTTGATGGATTTCCGAAAGTAGATATCCCGTTAAGTTTAATATTTAAACCTGCACTTACACCAGACAGTTCATTTAATTTATACAACAATTGAGTTAATAACCTCTCCTCCACTGCTCCTAAATACAGCAAAGTTAGATGCAAATCTACGGCTGCTGGTACTATTTTATGTGATTGATCTAAATGCCATTCTTTTCGTAGTTCATCTAGTTGATATGCTATTTCTTCGGGTAATTTAAAACCAATAAAATAATGTTGCACCTCATTCACCACCTCAATTTCACATGATTCAAGTTCTAAGAAAAACCGGGTAAAGTGCGCCCGGTCCTTTAAGACAAATGATTTAAGTATCAGTCTAGAAGGACATTCCATAAAGTATCAACTTTGGTTTCCGGT
>NZ_ALJG01000332.1 GCF_000286315.1 Paenisporosarcina sp. TG20
AGAACGAATTTTTATATTTATTTTTAAAAATAGATTGTTATCACTGTTGATTTTTAAAAGGAGAATGATTTACGTTCCAGGCGGCGACTCCGGCGGGAAAAGCGAGGCCAAGTGAGACCCCGCAGTCGCACACAATGGAACAAAGGCTAAGAACGCCACAACGCGTGGCAACGCCTTCGTGACCAACACCCTGTTGGCCTGAGGAGGCTCAACTACCGCCCGCGGAAAGCGTCCGCCTGTTTCTGCATCGCTACGCTAGCTTCGAAACATGAAAGTGCGTTGCAACGGAAATCATACCAGAAACCAAAGTGGATACTGTGTGCTTTCTTGTAAGTATTTTACGTCCTAGGCTCAGCCACAAATTGAAAATCGATTTCTAATATGAACGGTTAAGAGATAGCGTTGAAATACAGATAAATAAAATACTTCCACATTAAAGAAAGCAACAAAAGGTCGAAATTGTATCTTCGGCCGCCGACTATTAATGAAGTAAGTATCTATTCTTTAGTCCACCAAAATAGCACAAATATAAGACGAACTACAGTATATCTGAAAATACTTCACCATATTTTCAGATAAAAAACCTTCATTGAATTAATTCCCAATAAATTTATGTTGACTGAATGCTCATTCAGTTTTAGAATTAAACTTAACATCGACAACATTCCATCAATCTACTAAACTGATGGTATTAGATAAATTTTCACTAAGGAAAGGGGAGAGGAATATGAACCCGCTTTTAATTATTAACTGGGTCTTATTTTTAGCTGTAACAGCGTACGCACTTGGATTATTCACATACTTACTTAAAACTCGCTACGCTTATATTAAACTCGGGAAAAAAGTTGAATTCGAGGACAATGTCAAAGAGCGATTACGTAAAATTTGGATCAATGTATTCGGTCAAAAGAAATTAATGAAAGATAAGAAGAGTGGAACAATACACGTGATGTTCTTCTACGGATTCCTTCTTGTCCAATTTGGAGCAATCGATTTTATTTGGAAAGGGTTAAATCCAGGTTCACACTTACCATTTGGTGTAGTATATCCTGCATTCACATTCTTCCAAGAAATTGTCACTTTGACGATTTTAGTTGCAGTTGTTTGGGCATTCTACCGCCGTTACATTGAAAAATTAGTACGCTTAAAACGCGGATGGAAAGCAGGCCTTGTCCTAATTTTCATCGGTGGTTTAATGGTTTCAGTACTAGTCGGAAACGGAATGGGTATGATTTGGCATGACCACGCAGGAACATGGTCAGAACCAGTTGCATCTATGGTTGCATTAATCTTTGGTTGGTTACCAGAAGCTGCTGCCATCACAATTTTCTACGTCATGTGGTGGATTCATTTAATATTCCTTCTTGCGTTCTTGGTTTATGTACCACAATCGAAGCATTTCCACTTAATTACTGGACCTGTGAACACATATTTCAACCGTGTAGATAACGTTGGAAAACTTCGTCCGATTAATTTTGAAGAAGATGAAGACGAAGAATCGGACGAAGAGCCTTCATTTGGTGTCGGGAAGATTCAAGACTTATCACAAAAACAAATGATTGATTTGTATGCATGTGTAGAATGTGGTCGTTGTACAAATATGTGTCCAGCAACTGGAACAGGAAAAATGCTGTCACCAATGGACTTAATTACGAAATTACGTAACCATTTAACCAACACAGGCGCTGTGTTAACTAAGTCTAAACCATGGGTTCCGGCAATGGCATTTGGCCATACGCAAGGAAATCAATTAGCGATTGCAGCTAGTGTAGAAGGTGCTGTGATTGAAGACATTTACAATCCTGCATTAATAGGCGATGTTATTACAGATGAAGAGCTTTGGGCATGTACGACTTGTCGTAACTGTGAAGATCAATGTCCTGTAATGATTGAGCACGTTTCTCATATTATCGACCTTCGCCGCTACTTAGTTATGACAGAAGGACGTATGAATCCTGATGCACAACGCGCGATGACTAACATCGAACGTCAAGGTAATCCATGGGGTCTTAACCGTAAAGAAAAGGAAAACTGGCGTGATGCAAGTCCAGACGTAAGTATTCCAACAGTGAAAGAATTATCGAAAGCTAAAGAAGAGTTTGAATACTTGTTCTGGGTAGGGTCAATGGGTTCATTTGACAATCGTTCTCAAAAAATTGCATTAGCATTTGCTCGATTAATGAATGAAGCAGGTATCAAATTCGCCATTCTAGGAAATAAAGAAAAGAACTCTGGCGACACACCTCGTCGTTTAGGGAATGAATTCTTATTCCAAGAACTTGCTACAGCAAATATAGCTGAATTTGAAAAAGCAGGGATTACGAAAATTGTTACAATCGATCCACATGCTTATAACCTTTTCAAAAATGAATATCCTGATTTCGGATGGAGTGGAGAAGTCCTTCACCACACTGAAATGTTGTATGATTTAGTACAACAAGGCCGTCTAAAACCACAATATTCAATTGATGAAACAATTACATTCCATGATTCATGTTATTTAGGCCGCTATAACGATGTGTACGATCCACCACGTGAAATTCTGCGTGCAATTCCAGGCGTTAAGCTTGTGGAAATGGAACGTAACCGTGAAACAGCTATGTGCTGTGGAGCTGGTGGAGGAATGATGTGGATGGAAGAACATGTTGGGAACCGTGTAAACGTTGCACGTACAGAGCAAGCGCTTGAAGTAAACCCAACAATGATTTCATCCGGTTGTCCATACTGTTTAACCATGCTTTCAGATGGAACGAAAGCAAAAGAAGTGGAAGAAACAGTAGGCACATACGACATCGCCGAGTTACTAGAACGTTCTGTACTAGGGGATTACTTACCTCCAGTTGAAGAAACAGAAGAACAACCAATTATCCAATAAAGTGTTGTTCCTCATCTGAGGGACAATCCTCAATCAACAGATTGATAAATATTTAGATTTTCGGTACAATGAGAGTAGATTAAGAAAAAGTGTAAAGCGCTTTCTAGCTCGGCACCGGCGATTGCAGGATGAAAGTTGAATTGCCTTTTAACCAAGCGAGCTGGACATAGCAATACTAAAGATGAAAAGGGAGTCGTTGAACTCCCTTTTCGTTTATTATTTTGTCGAGCGAGCGTTCAGTCGTTCTAAGAATATATTTTATCTACTACACTAAATTAAGAAATCTAGGTTTACGAGAATACTGACTACATCCTCAATTAGCAAGTAAGACTGTACAACGACATTTGTTTTATCATTCATAATTTTATTTTTTTTTAAAAGCATACTGTAAGCGTATTCAAAAAAAGGAGGAAATCAATATGACAAGAACGGTTATTTTAGATGGATCACGAACAGCTTTCGGGAAAATGGGAGGCGTACTCGCATCACTAACCGCTAGCGATTTAGGTGGCTTTGCAATTAAAGAAGCATTAAAGCGAGCTGGAGTAGCTCCTGAATCAGTAGATGAAGTTATTATGGGAACCGTACTTCAAGCAGGACAAGGACAAATTCCGTCTCGTCAAGCAGCTACAAAAGCAGGAATTCCTTGGGGAGTAAAAACAGAAACTATTAACAAAGTATGTGCATCAGGTATGCGCGCAGTTACTTTAGGAGATCAACTTATCCGTTTAGGTGATGAGACAACTATTGTTGCAGGTGGAATGGAATCCATGTCAAACGCACCGTATTATTTGCCTAAAGGTCGATTTGGCTTACGTATGGGCGATGCAGTAATGGTTGATGGCATGGTTTACGATGGTCTATCTTGTTCATTCGATCCAAAGCGTGTTCACATGGGTACTTACGGAAATTCAACCGCTAAGCAATTTGAGTTAACTCGCGAAAAGCAAGATGAATGGTCATTCCGTAGTCATGAACTAGCATTTAAAGCAATCGATAACGGGATATTCGCTGAAGAAATCACAGCGGTTGAAGTACCACAACGTAAAGGTGATGCGTTAAAAATTGATCAAGACGAAGCGCCACGTCGCGATACAACAACAGAGTCACTTTCAAAATTAAAACCTGTTTTTGGCAAAGAAGGCACGATTACTGCAGGAAATGCACCTGGTGTAAATGATGGGGCAGCAGCGCTTGTGTTAATGAGTGAAGATAAAGCTATAGCTGAAGGAAAAACGCCTCTTGCTTATATTCTTGGACATGCAGAAGTAGCAATTGAGCCAGAAAACTTCCCACAAACACCAGGTCTCGTTATAAAAGAGATTTTAAAGAAAACTGGTAAAACGCTAGAAGAAATCGACTTGTTTGAAATCAATGAAGCGTTTGCTGCAGTTGCTTTAGCTTCTGCCCATATCGCCAACTTAGACGAAACAAAAATAAATGTAAATGGTGGAGCTGTGGCACTTGGTCATCCTATTGGAGCAAGTGGAGCACGAGTTATCTTAACTTTGGCTTACGAATTAAGACGTCGCGGTGGCGGTATCGGAATTGCAGCGATTTGTTCAGGCGGCGGCCAAGGCGATGCCATTATGATTGAAGTTCCTAAAGCATAATTAAATAATGTAGTGAAATAATAAAGGAGGACAATAATTAATGGTTATCCAAAAAATACTTATAATCGGCGCAGGGCAGATGGGTTCTGGTATTGCACAAGTATGTGCACAAGCAGGCTTTGATGTGAAATTAAATGATATGAAAGAAGAGTTTTTTAACCGAGGTCTTACAACCATTACCAAAAATCTATCACGTAACGTCGAAAAAGGGCGTATGACGGAAGATGAAAAATTACAAGTATTGTCTCGCATCACAAAATCGTTAGACTTAAATGATGCTTCTGACGTGGATTTAGTTATTGAAGCCGCAGTTGAGAACATGGAAATCAAACAAAAGATTTTCAAACAATTGGATGAAATTACACCTAAACACACGATTTTAGCAACAAATACATCTTCACTTCCAATTACGGAAATAGCTGCGGCGACGAATCGGCCGGAGCTAGTAATAGGTATGCACTTTATGAACCCAGTACCAGTGATGAAATTAGTTGAAATCATTCGTGGACTTGCGACAACGGACGATGTTTATACGAGCATCGAAGAAATGACAAAAAAACTTGGCAAAGTTCCTGTTGAAGTAAATGACTTCCCAGGGTTCGTTTCAAACCGTATCCTAATGCCAATGATAAATGAAGCCATTTATACATTGTACGAAGGTGTAGCAACAAAAGAAGCAATCGACGACGTCATGAAGCTTGGTATGAATCATCCAATGGGTCCACTTCAACTAGCCGATTTTATTGGCCTCGATACATGTCTGTATATTATGGAAGTCTTACATGATGGTTTTGGAGATAGTAAGTATCGACCATGTCCACTGCTACGTAAGTATGTAAAAGCGGGATGGTTAGGTAAGAAAACAGGTCGAGGGTTTTACGAGTACGTTTAGGGAGGCATCATCAGCATGGATTTAATATTCACAGAAGAACAAATAATGATGCGCAATATGGTACGTAACTTTGCTAAGACAGAAATAGAGCCAAACATTGATAAAATGGAACAAGGTGAATTCCCGCGTGACATCTTAAATAAAATGGGGAATCTTGGTTTAATGGGTATTCCTATTCCTGGAAAATACGGCGGATCTGAAATGGACTTTATCAGTTACGTCATTGCCATTCACGAATTATCAAAAGTAAGCGCAGTAGTTGGCGTAATCTTGTCTGTGCACACATCAGTTGGAACGAATCCAATTGTCTACTTCGGTAATGAACAACAAAAACAGAAATACGTCACAAAACTAGCTACTGGGGAATATTTAGGTGCTTTTTGTGTAACGGAACCTTCAGCGGGGTCTGATGTAAGTGCTATGAAAACAAAAGCAGTTAAAGACGCTGATCACTACACAATTAATGGTTCGAAAGTATTCATCACAAACGGTGGGGAAGCGGATGTCTATATCCTATTCGCTTCAACAGATCCTTCTAAAGGTTCTAGAGGTGTTTCGGCATTCATCGTCGAAAAAGATACACCAGGGCTAATTATTGGAAAAGACGAGAAAAAAATGGGCTTGCATGGTTCTCGTACTGTTCAGCTTACATTTGAAGATATGAAAGTCCCAGTTGAAAACTTGTTAGGCACAGAAGGTGAAGGCTTTAAAATTGCATTAGCCAATCTTGATATCGGTCGCATAGGGATTGCAGCACAGGCTCTTGGAATCGCTGAAGCTTCACTTGAAGCAGCGGTAGGCTACGCTAAAGAACGTGAGCAGTTCGGCAAGCCAATCTCAGCTCAACAAGGTATCGGTTTTAAATTAGCAGACATGGCAACAGCTGTAGAAGCATCAAAACTATTAGTATATCGTGCAGCAGATTTACGTAACCGAGGCTTACCTTGTGGGAAAGAAGCGTCAATGGCAAAATTGTTTGCCTCCAAGACAGCAGTAGATAATTCAATTGAAGCTGTCCAAGTTTTTGGTGGGTATGGGTACACAGAAGATTATCCAGTAGAACGATATTTCAGAGATGCAAAAATAACTGAAATTTACGAAGGTACATCTGAGATTCAGCGAATAGTCATTAGCAAACATTTACTCAAATAAAAGTCTGTTATAGATTAGCGTCGCTCCAGGTGGCAAGCATCAAGCCACTTCCTTAGTGACACTCAATCCAGGGTCTTGATTGGCTTGCTGATCCCCTAGGAGTCGCCACCCTCTGCGAGCTTATATAAATTAATGGTATGTAATAACTATGGCTATGAGATTCAATGTTTTGTTATTGGTAAGGACTAACTAAGTTGAAAATCTACTATAGATTAGCGTCGCTCCAGGTGGACGCTTTCCAGGGGGCAAGCATCAAGCCGCTTCCTTCGTGACACTCAGTCCAGGGTCTTGATTGGCTTGCTGATCCCCTAGGAGTCGCCACCTTCCGCGAGCTTATGCTAATAATTAATGCGGTGAAATTTCGCATTGGTGATTTATTAACGGGAATATATGAAGGTACATCTGAAATTAAACGCTTAGTAATCGGCAAACACTTACTTAAATAGCTCAGTTAAAATAATGTGTTGATTTCCGTTGCAGGCGGACGCTTTCCGCGGGCGGTCCGTGAGCCTCCTTGTCGCAAGCTCCTGGGGTCTCACCTGGACACGCTATTCCCGCTGGAGTCGCCGCCTTTCACTACAATCAATTAAATGAGTTAAGATCAACAATTTAATAAGAGTCTAATTAAAATGTATATGTCATCGTTCATTGTAGATTTTTTAATATATAGATATGGAGCAAAACAGCGGAGACTCCTGCGGGAAAGCGAGACAGCCGAGACCTTGGCTCGGCGCTCGCCCGCGGAAAGCGCAGCTGTTTTGCGGAATATCAACACTATCATTTAACAGAGCAAATTCTAAAAATATATGATTATAAAGGGGAACTGAAAATGAATTTTAAACTATCTGAAGAACATGAAATGATTCGTAAAATGGTACGTGATTTTGCATTAAAAGAAGTGGCTCCAACAGCTGCAGAACGAGATGAAGATGAAAGTTTTGATCGTGCAATTTTTGATAAAATGGCGGAACTTGGTTTAACAGGAATTCCATGGCCAGAAGAATACGGTGGAATTGGTTCAGATTACTTGGCTTACTGTATCGCAGTAGAAGAATTATCACGCGTAGATGCATCAATTGGTGTTACGCTTTCAGCACATACTTCATTAGCTGGATGGCCGATATTCAAATATGGTAATGAAGAGCAAAAACAAAAATATCTTCGACCAATGGCAGAAGGAACTAAAATTGGTGCATACGGATTAACGGAAGCGTCTTCTGGATCTGATGCTGGTGGTATGAAAACTTCAGCTAAATTAGACGGGGACGACTATGTATTAAACGGGTCAAAAATCTTCATCACAAACGGTGGAATCGCTGATACGTATGTAGTATTCGCAGTAACAGACCCAGCTTCGAAACACAAAGGAACAAGTGCATTCATCGTAGAAGCAGGATTTGAAGGGTTCTCAGTTGGCAAGAAAGAAAGAAAACTAGGGATTCGTTCATCACCAACGACTGAAATCATTTTCGATAACTGCCGGGTTCCAAAAGAAAACTTGCTTGGTGAAAAAGGCCAAGGATTCATTATCGCAATGAAAACACTAGATGGCGGTCGTAACGGAATTGCAGCACAAGCGGTAGGGATCGCGCAAGGGGCACTTGATGCGTCAGTTGAATATGCGAAAGAACGTGTTCAATTTGGCAAGCCAATCGTTGCAAACCAAGGTGTTTCATTCAAATTAGCGGATATGGCAACATCCATCGAAGCATCACGTTTACTCACATACCAAGCTGCTTGGTTAGAAACTAACGGACATTCTTACGGCAAAGAGTCTGCAATGGCCAAATTGTTGGCTGGCGATACGGCGATGAAAGTAACAGTGGAAGCTGTGCAAGTATTCGGTGGGTATGGTTATACAAAAGATTATCCAGTAGAACGCTATATGCGCGACGCGAAAATCACACAAATCTACGAGGGTACACAAGAAATTCAACGTCTCGTAATTTCTCGTATGCTAACTAAATAATTGATGGACAAAGTCAAAAGGCAAGTCGAGTCGTCCGTAAAAGATGAAAACCTTATCTTAAAACGTAGGAATCAGATGATTCATGGAGCTGTCGCGCTCTTCAAAGAAAAGGGTTTTCATCGGACAACGACTCGCGAAATTGCTAAAGAAGCGGGATTTAGCATTGGTACACTTTATGAATACATCCGCACGAAGGAAGATATCCTGTATTTAGTTTGTGACAGTATTTATGATCAGGTGCAAGAAAGATTATCCGCCCTACCGACACAAGAAGGTACATTGCATGGATTGAAAATTGCCATTCGACATTACTACTTGCTGGTTGATGAGATGCAAGATGAGTTTATCGTCATGTATCAAGAGTCAAAATCTTTACCTAGAGAAGAATTAAATTATGTATTAAATAAAGAACTTGAAATGGTATCTATATTTGAGAACATTCTTCATAAATGTCGTATATCAGGTGAATGTCAATTGTCTCAAGAGGAAGTGAGAATGTCCTCACACCATTTAGTCGTTCAAGGCCAAATGTGGGCATTTAGACGCTGGGCACTTCATCGCGATATGAAAATAGAGGATTTTATTGAACAACAAACAACATTTTTCTTACAAGGAATACAAGGGAATGGAGGCACTTTATGACAGCAACAGTGGAGATTTATAAACCAACCAATCACGTGAGATTTGTAACAGCTTCGGCTCTTTTTGATGGACATGATGCGTCTATAAATATCATGCGTCGTATTTTACAGTCAACTGGTGTAGAAGTTGTTCATTTAGGACATAACCGCTCAGTAGAAGAAGTGGTCAATGCAGCGATTCAAGAAGACGCTCATGGAATAGCCATTTCTTCTTATCAAGGTGGTCATGTTGAATACTTTAAATACATGTATGATTTGCTAGCTGAACGAGGAGCTCCACACATTCGTATTTACGGTGGCGGTGGTGGTGTAATCATTCCAAAAGAAATCAAACTTTTACATGATTACGGTATTGCATGGATTTTTTCACCAGAAGACGGTCGTACATTCGGCCTTCAAGGGATGATTAACCGCATGGTAGAAGATTGTGATAAAGCGATTGATACGAAAAACGCTGTTGATCAATTAACACAAATTGATACGGATCACCCTCAAGTATTAGCTCACTTAGTTAGTGTCGCTGAAGACGGTGTGAACAATGAAAACGAAGATGCAAAGGCATTAGTTGAAAAAGCACGCCAACTTTCTAAAGGAACACCTATCCTCGGAATTACCGGAACAGGTGGAGCAGGAAAATCTTCTTTAACGGATGAGTTGATTCGTCGTTTCTTATCAGAATTACCTGATAAAAAAGTAGCGATTATCTCCATTGATCCAACTAAACAAAAAACAGGTGGAGCATTACTTGGTGACCGTATTCGTATGAACGCGATATTTAATAAACGAGTCTTTATGCGCAGCCTTGCCACTCGAGGATCTCATACTGAATTGTCAGGTGCATTAAGTGACGTTCTAGATGTGGTAAAAGTAGCTGGCTACGATTTAATCATCATAGAAACAAGTGGTATTGGTCAAGGGGATGCGGAAATCGCGAACGTGGCAGATGTATCGATGTATGTCATGACGAGTGAATTTGGCGCACCTTCACAGTTAGAAAAAATTGATATGATTGATTATGCTGACTTAATTGTCATTAATAAATACGAACGTAAAGGTTCTGAAGATGCACTA
The DNA here is from genome assembly GCF_000286315.1 of Paenisporosarcina sp. TG20. GTDB lineage: Bacteria > Bacillota > Bacilli > Bacillales_A > Planococcaceae > Paenisporosarcina. The sequence goes on from NZ_ALJG01000332.1 coordinate 10,214, forward strand.
CGTCAAGTACAAAAACAATACCAACGCAGCCATGGTTTATGGGATAAAAACCTTGATACAATGCCTGTTCATGGTACAATCGCAAGCCAGTTTAACGACAAAGGCACAAACTCATTGTTCGCTGCCTTAGTTTCACGCGTGAATGAAGTGTGCGGGACTGACTGGGCAACTCAATATGACCAATTTGTAAAAACACAAAAGCAAAACGTCATTATTCCTAATGACCGTCGCTATTATTTACGCGAAATTACAGATGCTGTTCGTGGTTACCATAAAAAGTCAGATGCACAAGTGGATTTCGCTCGCCGTTTGTTCCAACTAAAAGGTGCCATTGAAGAAGTCAACGAAAAAGCACCAAATGATGTATTAGTTGATTCGTTAAATTCTCTTGTACAGGGCATACGTGACGAGTTAACAGCTGAATCAAAACGTATTTTAGATAATTGGAAAGCGCTAAAAGAGGCATATGCAGGCGATGAATTTGTTACTACAGTTCGAGATAAAGAAATCCGTACAATTTTACGGACTGCAAGCTTAAGTGGCTTGAAAATCCCAAGAGTAGTATTACCGAAATTTGTAGATTACGGGGAAATTTTACGTTGGGTATACAAAGAAAACGTGCCAGGTTCATTCCCATACACAGCGGGCGTATTCCCATTCAAACGTGCAGGTGAAGATCCAAAACGTCAATTCGCAGGTGAAGGTACACCCGAACGCACAAACCGCCGCTTCCATTATCTATCAAAAGATGACGATGCAAAACGTTTATCAACAGCATTTGACTCTGTAACTTTATATGGTGAAGATCCAGATACTCGTCCAGATATTTTCGGAAAAGTTGGAGAATCGGGCGTCAGTATTTGTACACTTGATGACATGAAGAAACTGTATGATGGCTTTGATTTATGTGCACCTGCCACATCAGTATCCATGACAATTAATGGCCCAGCGCCAATCATTTTGGCCATGTTTATGAACACTGCGATTGATCAACAAGTAAAACTAAACGAAGAAAAGCTAGGACGTACTTTAACAATTGAAGAGTTTACTGAAGTGCGTGAGAAAACACTTCAAGTTGTGCGTGGTACCGTTCAAGCAGATATTCTAAAAGAAGACCAAGGACAGAATACATGTATTTTCTCAACCGAATTTGCACTGCGTTTGATGGGCGACATTCAACAATACTTTATTGACTCAAAAGTGCGTAATTATTATTCAGTATCTATTTCTGGCTATCATATTGCAGAAGCAGGTGCAAACCCGATCTCGCAATTAGCCTTTACTCTATCAAATGGATTCACATATGTTGAGTACTATTTAAGCAGAGGTATGAACATTGATGATTTCGCTCCAAATCTATCATTCTTCTTCTCGAATGGTTTAGATCCAGAGTACACAGTTATTGGCCGTGTAGCACGTCGTATTTGGGCAATTGTTATGCGTGACAAATACGGAGCCAATGAACGCAGTCAAAAGCTTAAGTATCACGTACAAACATCAGGGCGCAGCTTACATGCCCAAGAAATCGATTTCAACGATATTCGTACAACACTTCAAGCATTGATGGCGTTACAAGATAACTGTAACTCACTTCACACAAATGCATATGATGAAGCAATTACAACGCCGACAGAAGAATCAGTTCGTCGTGCAATGGCCATTCAAATGATCATTACCAAAGAACACGGTCTTGCGAAAAATGAAAACCCACTTCAAGGTTCATTCATTATTGAAGAACTAACGGATTTAGTTGAAGAAATGGTACTTACAGAATTCGATCGTATTGACGACCGTGGTGGAGTACTTGGTGCTATGGAAACGCAGTACCAAAGAGGAAAAATTCAAGAAGAGTCAATGCATTATGAGATGTTAAAACACTCTGGTGAATTGCCGATAATTGGTGTGAATACGTACTTGAATCCAAACCCACCTTCTTCAGAAGATGTGGATAACATGGAGATTGCACGAGCAACTATTGAAGAAAAAGACATACAGATCGCTAATTTACTAGCATTCCAAGAACGTAATTCTTCTGAATCACAAGACGCATTAAAACGCTTAAAACAAGTTGCCGTATCTGGTGGTAATATCTTTGAGCAATTAATGGATACAGTAAAAGTAGCTTCTCTTGGTCAAATTACCAATGCTCTATACGAAGTCGGCGGACAATATCGCCGTAATATGTAATTTTTATATCGCAATGGTTTAAGGCAAACCTTCTGCATTGAATGAAGAGAGGTGTGAAGTGATGATGTCACTACACCTCTATCTTTCGTCGAGACAATCTTGCGGTTGGTGTGCATCCAACGCACGCCTGTAAACTTGACGCACATAATGTGTACATTTTGGTGGACGAGAGAATCGACACTAATTTCATGGAAAACAAGCGGCCGAAGATACAATTTCGGCCTATTTTGCTTTCTATTAATATATAGTCTTTCTTTAGGCTCGAATCGAACTAGAGAAAGTGTCACGAACAGGAAAGTGGCAAAGGCTAGCCGTGCCACCAATTATGGAGCGCAATGAAAATGTTTTTTTAGCAAATGTACTATTACAGTTGATCTCCGTTGCAGGCGGACGCTTTCCGCGGGCGAGCGCCAAGCCTCCTCGTCCGCATGCGCTTCCTCCGGGGTCTCGTCTGTCTCGCTTTTCCCGCTGGAGTCGCCGCCTTCCACTACAATCACTTGTGAATATACTTTCTTGTATCTATGACCTAAATGAGGGAATCAGAGTAAGCAATACGAAAGAAAAGGCAACATTTCGTTCGAAATCGAATGTCGCTTTTTTCAATTTAAACACACATACAAATTTTAAAAACGTAAGTTTTTCAGTGCCCTCTAATTATGTTGACAAGCTTTACAGATCGCTTGTAAATTATAAAATCAATTGTAGATGTATTTTGGAGTTTGCTGCTAGAAGTGAAGAAAAAATCGTCACTTTGTCATCGAAAAAGATGAGATGTGAAGGATTTTATAATGAAATTTTGTGTGAGCATTCGCTCAGTTGGGATTTTTGACGGCCAAGTTGGAAAAATGAGAAGCCAAGTTGGAATTTTAGAGACCCAAGTTGGAAAAATCACAATCCAAGTTGGAATAGAGAAAATATGGGAATCTATATTAGAGCTGCATTAATATTTCACACCCAGAGTCGAAGCGAAAGTGTCACGAACAGGAAAGTGGCAAAGGCTAGCCGTGCCAACAATTATGCATTTGGGTTCAACACGATGTTGACTAGATTATAAATTGTAAAAGCAATTGTATGTGTATTTTAGAGCTTTCTGTAAAATGTGAAGAAAAAAGCGTCACTTTGTCATCGAAAAAGATGAGATGTGAAGGGTTTTATAATGAAATCTTGGGTGAGGATTCGCTCAGTTGGAATTTTTGGCTTCCAAGTTGGAAAAATGGGAGGCCAAGTTGGAATTTTGGAGTCCCAAGTTGGAAAAATCACAATCCAAGTTGGAATAGAGAAAATATGGGAATTTATATTAGAGCTGCATTAGTATTTCCCACCCACAGTCGAAGCGAAAGTGTCACGAACAGGAAAGTGGCAAGACTTGTCCATGCCACCATACAAACATTTGGGTTTAACACGATTTTGACTAGATCGTAAATAATAAGTGATTTTTAGAGTTTTCTGTAAGTATTGAAGAAAAAGCATCACTATGTTAGCCGTAAAGATAAGATGTGAATTGTTTTAAAATGAAAATCCGGGTGAGAATTCGCTCAGTTGGAATTTTTGATGTCCAAGTTGGAAAAATGGGCAGCCAAGTTGGAATTTCTGGAGTCCAAGTTGGAAAAATCAACGTCCAAGTTGGAATAGAGAATATATGGGAACTTTATCACTCTTATTTCTGAAAGTGTATCTGCTCTACATCCAGGAGAATGATTAATCAAAACCAAGGTTGACACTCTTCCTAGCGAGGTTAAGTAAAGAGGTAAGAATGAACTGTATCAGTTATATAGAAACGAGCATGGGTGTGTATCTTACATGCTCAGTTTACAGTAACGTGATAACTCTTCTTTTATAAAGTAACTACAAAGCCTTAAAGAAAGTTAAAAAAGGCCGAAATAGTATCTTCGGCCGCTATTTTTGATGAAATTAGTGTCTATTCACCCGTACATCAAATCTAAAATACTATGTACGTCAAGGTTGCAGGCGAGCGAAGGACGTAAACCCACCGCAAGATTACCGGTAAGAAATACAGAGAGCCAAGTGACAACGTCACTTGGCTCTCTGTATTCATTCTTAAGGCTATGATGCAGTAGGTCGACGATCCAAAGCTCTCCGGAAACCAAAACGTAACAAGCAGGTTTAATTCATTTCAAAAAGACATAAATTTCTTGGGAGAATACTAGCGAAATCATGTCAAATTATGTTGCATGTAAAAAACTTTTTCTTGTTGAAACGAGTATTTATCACGAATAGTGCAATTATATGAAATAAGGACCTAATAACATGAATAGAATGAATAAATTGAGTCCAGTTGTGTACAAGATAAGTATATTGCAATTATCGTCCGTAACTTTTGTGCGAGACAAGATCACAGGCAATATACAACCGATTCCTGCGATAAATAGTACGAGAAAAACATGCCATACTTCTGTCAAATAGGGTGCCTTCAACAAGATTTTCTCTGGGTGAAGCATAGTTGAGAATATCACGAATTGACTTCCTACGAGAGCAATCGTATTAACGTACAAAGAAACAGGAAATGCATAGGATTTACGTATTTTTTGTAGGAATGCTAGTGTTCCATAACCTAAGAGAAGTGTAGGAATTATCCATGTAAACGAAAGTAATACGAGTAAAATCCCAACAAACAGCAAACTAAATAAAGAATAGAATGCACTAATAGGATCCCCTTTTAGTATGGTATTACTTTGTGCTATTTTCTCAGCGGTTGATGAAGAGTACATAAGCTCTTTTTCTTTACCGTCTAATCTGAAATAAGCAATGGTTTGATCGTTTAAAAAGACTGGATTAACGTGTAAGTCACCTTTTTTCGTCACAGCAGAAACTTCATTTAATGATTGATTGTATTTTCCGACAAAAACCTTATTTACTTTATCACCATCTTCATCAAACATGTTAGCTGAAAACGTAATATGTGAACCCGTTTCACCTTGATACAAATAGGGTGAACGAATGTTGAATAATTTAATACCTGATTCCTTTTCAGCAAAGGCAATCTTTTTAAAGGAGGGATTCTGATTTTCAGTTAATTCGAAAGATGTAGTGCGTAAAACTTTGGTCGTTGAGCCACCTGAGCTGATTTGAGTTTCTAGCAATAAATTGAACTTAGCATCACTATCATTGGAAATATTGATTGATAACAAGCTTTCACTAGCGTTTATATGGAATTGAAATAATTCATTAAAATTATTTGAACCATCAAGAACAATATAGTTATTGTTACGTTGATTATGAGTAATAATGAAGAAATGCTCATCAACAAACATCCCTGTGTTTACAGGGTATTCAGGTGCATAAGAAATCTCCTGTTTATTTTCTTGTTGAAATATGACTTTTTGATTCTTAAGCCAAAACGCAAGTTTGTCTCCTGATTTAATAAAATTGTCAACATTCGGGGAAATTTTTATTTCTTCTCCGATAGTTGATTTGCGAATTAAGGAGTCGTCTTTAATAAAATATGTAGTTTCACCGTCACTCCAAGTATTTTTATATGGATTCAATTGTGAATTCGACCACTTGTTAACGCATTGTAAGTCAGCTGAGCAGTGTAGAAAAACTAATTGTTCAAAATCCAAAAGACTTATTGCAAAACCATTGTCTGTAGGAACATTTTGTATTTTGGAATAATTACCTGCATCAACATTTGAGGGAAATGAACGGCTCCAATCTGGGGAAGGAAGGGACTTTTGTTGATCAAGCACAACTGTATATTGAAACCCAATTAACAGAAGTATAATCCCGATACTTAAATATTTTAGTTTATTAGTCATTATTCTGTCCTTTTCTGTATATATTTACTATCAACAAGTATGGCACGCTTAGCAAAATAATAAAATATGAATTTTAAATTTTTTTATTAAAATTATGTAAATTGACGACCTTTACCTTGGTTTTAGGTATAATAGAACAATATGATTAAGGAGGTTGTCAAACTTGAAAAATAGTCTTCATATTATTTTTATTTTGACATGCCTTGTCGTTACATTTTTTTTGTATAATAAACAATTAGGATCTATACCATTAATAATATTATCAATTTATTTGTTTTATTTTGGCTCAATCAAACTACTTAATGTGAAAAACAAAAAGTCAAGCTAGCATAATTGAATAAGGTTTGTATATAATGGGTACTATGCCAACGTATGTAGAAAGGACGTGCACGAGTTGAAATTTCGTGAAATGACAAAAGAGCAAATAAGTGAAGAATCATTTATCGATCTAGGATATGCAATATTAGAAGAAAAACATGAGTCTTTAACTTTGCAAGAGTTGCTAGATGAGATTAAAAAACTTAACAAGTTTAGTGAAGCAAAAATGAAAGAACGGATGCTTCAGTATTATACAGATATGAATATCGATGGGCGTTTCCTCGCGATTTCAGAAAACAGATGGGGTTTACGAGAGTGGTACCCGGTTGAACAAATTGAAGAAGAAACAGCACCAACTGTAAAAGTCCGTAAGAAAAAATCAAAGGCATCTAAAGATGATGATGATTTCGATGACGATTCTGATGATGAAATTACGTTTGAGGATGACTTCGATGCATTCGTTGAAGATGACGATTTTGATCTGGACGATGAAGATGAAGACGAAGATGAAATCGGTGACTTAGCTGTCGAAGAAATAGATGCTCCTGATGATTTTGAAGACGATGATGACGATGATGATGAGGACGTAGAAGAAGACGTTGAAGATGAAGACGAGGATGAAGATAAATAATAGGTCTTGACTTATTTCGACTTTCCGATTACTCTTTTACTTGGGCTCCCTAAAAAGGGAGATTAAACGTTTAATTTATGCGCTCCCCTGCAACTGCAGGTGGAGCGCTTTTTTCTTTTAATTATTGAAAGTATAAAATTTTTAGTATCTTCTAACAATCATTTATGAAGTGCGCCTAGGTCAAAATTTCAACTACTCCTGGTTACTCGTTGCAAAATAAGGAAATACTTTTACTGTTACTCTTCGTAATAATAGAAGTCCGTTACAAATTCATGATTTCATAATCCGTTTTTATTGGGATAACAATTTGTTAACGGATGCTAAAGTTGCATCTCGTAGCGGATTCCATAAAAGAAATGCTGTTTTTCAGATTTAGAATTAAATTCATTTAGGAGGAGTTAACTTTGACAAAATATATTTTCGTTACAGGTGGTGTAGTATCATCACTTGGTAAAGGCATCACCGCGGCATCACTTGGTCGTTTACTTAAAAATAGAGGACTCAATGTAGCAATTCAAAAGTTTGATCCTTATATCAATGTAGACCCTGGTACGATGAGTCCATATCAACATGGGGAGGTTTTCGTAACTGACGACGGTGCAGAAGCTGATTTAGATCTAGGTCACTATGAACGTTTCATCGACATTAATGTTAATAAATTCTCTAACGTTACAACAGGTAAAGTTTACTCAGCGGTCTTGAAAAAAGAACGTCGAGGCGACTATTTAGGTGGTACAGTGCAAGTCATTCCCCATATCACTAATGAAATCAAAGAACGTTTAGTACGTTCAGCAAAAGAAACCAGTGCTGATATAGTCATTACGGAAATTGGTGGGACTGTAGGAGACATAGAGTCATTGCCTTTCTTAGAAGCTATTCGACAAATGAAGGGCGATTTCGGTGCGGAAAATGTCATGTATATTCACTGTACATTAATTCCTTATATTCGTGCTGCAGGAGAAATGAAAACTAAACCAACACAACATAGCGTTAAAGAACTACGTAGTTTGGGGATTCAACCTAATATCATCGTTGTGAGATCTGAATATGTTGTCCCACAAGATATGAAAGATAAAATTGCCTTGTTCTGCGATATTAAAGCAAGTGAAGTCATTGAATGCCGTGACGCGGAAACATTATATGAAGTACCATTAATGTTACAACAACAACATATGGACCAAATTGTTTTAGATCACTTAGGAATTAATGCTCCAGAAGCGGATATGACGGAATGGACAGCGTTAGTCAACCAAGTGAAAAACTTATCGAAAAAAGTACGTATTGGCTTAGTTGGTAAATACGTAGAATTACAAGATGCCTATATTTCAGTTGTTGAAGCAATGAAGCATGCAGGATTTGCATTCGACACTGATGTTGAAGTGAAATGGATTAATGCAGAGCACGTCAACGAAGAAAATGTAGCAGATTTGTTAAGTAATGTAGACGGTATATTAGTACCAGGTGGTTTTGGTGATCGTGGGATTGAAGGGAAAATTGCGGCAACCTCATTTGCACGTGTAAACAACATACCTTTCTTCGGAATTTGTTTAGGAATGCAACTAGCAACGGTTGAATTTGCACGTAACGTTTTGAAATTAAAAGATGCAAATTCATCTGAATTAAATCCACTAACACCATATCCAATCATCGACTTATTACCAGAACAAAAAGATGTTGAAGATTTGGGAGGTACACTACGCTTAGGACTTCAACCTTGTAAGTTAGTTGAAGGCACAAAAGTGTTTGATGCATATGGACAAGAATTGGTATACGAACGTCACCGTCATCGTTACGAGTTCAACAATGAATACCGTGAGCAGTTTGAAGCAGCTGGCTTCATTTTTTCTGGTACAAGCCCAGATGGTCGATTAATTGAAGTGATCGAACTTGCTGATCATCCATTTTTCGTTGCATCTCAGTTCCACCCAGAATTCAAATCGCGTCCACAACGTCCGCACCCGATATTCAGGGAATTCATCAAGGCGGCAACAGGAGAATAACAAAATTAAATCCCGCTCCTTAGTACTTAAAAAGAAGTGGGGTATTTTCGTTCTCGCTTTTGAATAAAGTAAGCAAAATAAGGCCGAAATTGTATCTTCGGCCGCTTCTCTCTATAATATTAGTGTTTTTTCGCACGTCAACCCAAATCGAAAATACGATATGCTCATTGGTTGAAGGGGCGCGTCGGACACAAACCTGCCGCAAGATTGCCTGTAAGGGCATCATTCTTCAGATTATAGTGCAGTAGGTTTGTCGTCTAAAGCGACCCGGAAACCGATGTTGATACAGGTTGTAAAACCATTTATCTACTAACACTCAAATCATTAGTAATTGCTTAAAAGGACCGGAGAATTTTGCTCGGTTTTTCTTATTAATTCAGTTTCTTGTCATTAAATGCAATAAAATATAAAGAAGTATTAAAAATATTAATTTGATGCAGGAATATGGAAAAGTTTGTTGAATATGTAGGTATAGAAGAAAATCTTTACAGGCCTTTATACTTTCATACTTTCGTAATTTTTAAAGAAGGAGACAACTATTTCATGAAACAGTTACTAATTGTGGATGACCAACAAGGTATTCGTTTACTTTTAAACGAAGTTTTTAAAAGAGAGGGATACACTACATTTCTCGCTGCTAATGGGATTGAAGCATTAGAGCTTGCTGAAAAGGTTAAACCAGATGGAGTTCTCTTGGATATGAAGATTCCAGGGATGGATGGAATTGAAATATTAAAACGTTTAAAAATGCGTACCCCAGACATGCCCATCCTAATGATGACTGCTTACGGAGAACTAGATTTAATTAAAGAAGCAATGGATTTAGGAGCTTCACATTATTTCACAAAACCATTTGATATTTATGAACTACGAGATGCCGTTAATGGCATGTTAAAAGATTAAAACCTCAGGTAGTGGCAAACACTACCTGTTTTTGATATGATTTAAAGGAAAAGCGTAAAGTGTCACAAAACTCCACTTTGGTACTAGAAGCATAAGATAATAATGCAATCCTTCTTACCTCTAGAGGCTAAATTGTTTGTCCTTGGAACTAGACACGTTTTATTTGGTGTTTAACTAATCCATAATAACTTCATGACCTTCCATGGAGGACCAAAGTGTAAAGAGTCTCTCTAGATCGCACTAGACGGTAGAAGAAACTAATCGAAAACCTGTTTTTGGGGTATGTTAAGAATGAGAGGTCCTTATTCCCACCTGTGTGACCCACAATCATGTGAGCGCGTTAACAGGGTGCGAGTTAGGTTTCGTAAGTGCCATACAGATAACTTGTTGTAAAAATAGATGTTAAACGTGAAATGGAGGACTTCTCAGTGGCTTTAGAATCAATGAAACAAATGATGATCAAAGGTAAACAAGAAGGCTACGCAATTGGACAATTTAATATTAATAATTTAGAGTTTACTCAGGCAATTTTACTTGCAGCAGAGGAAGAAAAGTCTCCAGTAATATTAGGTGTTTCTGAAGGAGCAGCGAAATATATGGGCGGTTTTACAACCGTCGTCCACATGGTAAAAGGTTTAATGCATGACTATAAAATCACAGTACCAGTGGCGATTCACTTAGATCATGGTTCAAGTTACGAAAAATGTAAAGAAGCAATCGATGCAGGATTTACATCAGTAATGATTGATGCCTCACATCATCCATTAGAGGAAAATATTTCAATAACTTCTAGAGTAGTAGAATATGCACATGCACAAGGTATATCTGTTGAAGCCGAACTTGGCACAGTGGGTGGTCAAGAAGATGATATTATTGCTGACGGTGTAATTTATGCAGACCCGAAAGATTGTGCTGAACTAGTGTCTCGCACAGATATCGATTGCTTAGCACCTGCACTTGGTTCTGTTCACGGACCATATAAAGGTGAACCAAATATTGGTTTTGTAGAAATGGAAGAAATCTCGAAATTATCTGATCTCCCGTTAGTATTACATGGAGGAACTGGAATTCCAGTAAAAGATATTAAACGTTCAATTTCATTAGGAACTGCTAAAATTAATGTTAATACAGAAAATCAAATTTCAGCTACTAAAGCAATTCGTGAATTTTTAGATAACAATAAAGATGTCTACGACCCACGGAAATACTTAATACCTGCCCGTGATGCAATTAAAAATACAGTGCAAGGAAAAATGCGTGAGTTCGGAAGTTCTGGAAAAGCGTAATTAAGAAGCATCACCCTATCTCGAGTTTGTGCAAGGCGAAATAGACCACTGTAATCTGACTCTGAGCACCTGAACTAAAAACTTGTTACCAATTAATGTACAAGAGTCGTGCCGTCATGTCACAAACGTCTCAGGACTGACCCACTTCTTATGGACTCGAGGTGGAGATACGGGTTGGTTAGGATGTCGAAATTTTTTTGAAGACAAATTGAGAGAATTAGGAGAAACGTCCATTTAAAAATAATGAGGCCTTCTCCTCTTTTCCATATGGAGGAAAATGTTATGAAATTTTTTATTGATACAGCAAATTTTGAAGAAATTAAAGAAGCGCATGCATGGGGCATAATTTCTGGAGTAACAACAAATCCCTCGCTTGTTGCTAAAGAAAACATTTCATTCCATGATCGTTTACGTGAAATCACAGCACTAGTTGATGGTTCAGTTAGTGCAGAAGTCATCGCTTTAGATGCTGAGGGAATGATAAGAGAAGGTCGGGAGTTAGCAGAAATAGCTCCAAACATCACAGTAAAGTTACCGATGACACCTGATGGTTTAGCTGCGTGTTCTGTTTTTTCAAAAGAGGGTATTAAAACAAATATCACATTAATTTTCAGTGCAAACCAAGCACTTCTAGCAGCACGTGCTGGTGCAACATATGTTTCACCATTTGTTGGTCGTTTAGACGACATTGGTCATAACGGGATGGATTTAGTTAGTACGATTGCTCAAATTTTTGAAATACACAATATTGATACAGAAATCATTGCTGCATCAATACGTCATCCTCAACATGTAACAGACGCGGCACTGCACGGTGCACATATCGGAACAATGCCGATTACCGTTTTAAAGCAAATGTTTAAACATCCTTTAACTGACAAAGGAATTGATGCATTTTTAGCGGATTGGAATAACCGAAAAAGTGCACAATAAGTTTATTCTTGAATCGATTGTAGGTGAAATAGTTGGAAGTATATAAAATTAATGGACAAAAACGTTTGCAAGGAACTATTAAAGTAAGTGGTGCAAAAAACAGTGCTGTAGCATTAATTCCAGCATCTATTTTGGCCGACTCAACTGTCACGATTGAAGGTTTGCCTGAAATCTTGGATGTCTGGTCACTAAAAGAATTACTTGAAGAAATCGGTGGGGACGTATCTTTTGATAAAGGGATAATGACCATTGATCCATCTAAAATGCAAGATATGCCATTACCAAATGGCAATGTAAAAAAATTACGCGCATCTTACTATTTAATGGGCGCAATGCTTGGTCGTTTTAAAACAGCAGTTATTGGTTTACCTGGCGGCTGTTTCTTAGGACCACGTCCGATTGATCAACATATAAAAGGCTTTGAAGCACTTGGTGCAAAAGTAACAAATGAACATGGAGCCATTTATTTACGTGCTGAAGAATTGAAAGGCGCGAAAATTTATTTAGACGTTGCTAGTGTTGGTGCAACGATAAATATTATGCTTGCTGCAGTGAAGGCAAAAGGGCAAACCATAATTGAAAACGCTGCAAAAGAACCTGAAATTATTGATGTTGCAACATTACTAAACAATATGGGTGCAAAAATTAAAGGTGCTGGAACTAACGTCATTCGTATTGATGGCGTTGATGAACTTCACGGCACGAACCATACGATTATTCCAGATCGGATAGAAGCGGGTACATTTATGATAATGGCCGCTGTAGCTGGAGATGGAATTACCATTGATAATGTCATCCCGTTTCATGTTGAAGCATTAACTGCAAAACTTCGCGAAATGGGAGTGAAAGTGGAAGAAGACGAAGAAAGTATATTCATTCCTAAATCTGAGAACTTGCAGGCTGTGGATGTTAAAACTTTAGTATATCCAGGTTTTCCTACCGATTTACAACAACCATTCTCAATCTTAATGACTCAAGCAAATGGTTCTTCTGTTATTACTGACACGATATATTCAGCACGCTTCAAACATATTGATGAGTTGAAACGTATGAATGCAAGTGCTCGAGTAGAAGGACGTACTGCTATTATTTCAGGTCCGACGGAATTGGAATCCACCTCTGTACGTGCGTCAGACTTACGAGCTGGTGCAGCACTTGTTCTTGCGGGATTAATTGCTGAAGGTGAAACAGAAATCCATGACATATATCATATTGAACGTGGCTACAGCTCATTGATTGATAAATTACGTGGGCTAGGTGCAGACATAAGAAAAGAAATCAGTATTGATAAAACGTTTATTTCTAAAGAAGAAGATATTTAAAAAAATAATTTGACCACTAATTACGTGTGGTATAATGGCTAATGGAAGAATGACCTAAATAATTGACCGTATAACGGGAGGAACACACTTAATGGAACGCAGTTTATCAATGGAGTTAGTGCGTGTAACGGAAGCAGCAGCAATTGCTTCGGCACGGTGGATGGGCCGAGGCTTAAAAAATGAAGCAGATGAAGCAGCAACAACAGCTATGCGTAACGTTTTTAACTCAATCCCAATGCAGGGCGTAGTCGTAATCGGCGAAGGAGAAATGGACGAAGCGCCAATGCTTTATATTGGTGAAGAATTAGGACTAGGTAGTGGTGGACCGTCTGTTGATATTGCAGTGGATCCATTAGAAGGCACAAGTATTGTCGCTTCAGGCGGTTGGAATGCATTAGCAGTACTTGCAATTGCAGACCGTGGAAACCTACTTAACGCGCCAGATATGTACATGGATAAATTAGCAGTTGGTCCAGAATCAAGAGGTAAAGTTGATATTAATGCTTCTGTCACTGATAACTTACTAGCAGTTGCACGTGCGAAAAATAAAGATATTGAAGACGTTGTAGCAACAATATTAAACAGACCACGTCACCAAAAGATTATTGATGAGATTCGAAGATCGGGTGCTAGGATCAAATTGATTGATGATGGGGACGTCGCAGCAGCACTCAACACAGCCTTTGATGAAACAGGCGTAGATATACTATTCGGACTTGGCGGCGCTCCTGAAGGCGTTATAGCTGCAGTCGGACTAAAATGTTTAGGTGGCGAAATTCAAGGTAAACTAGTTCCTCAAAATGATCAAGAATTACAACGTTGTATTCGTATGGGACTAGATGTAAACCGAGTTTTCCTTATGGATGACCTTGTCAAAGGTGACGATGCAATCTTTGCAGCTACGGGTGTAACTGATGGAGAGCTACTACGTGGTGTCCAATTCAAAGGAACTTATGCAGAATCACATTCATTAGTCATGCGTGCAAAATCAGGAACAGTTCGATTCATAGAAGGTCGTCACAGCTTGAAGAAAAAACCTCATCTTATGATGGAAGACTAAAACTTCAAAAATATGTGCCTGATCACACCTCGGTCAGGCATCTTCTACTAAACCAATTTCTAAAAAACAATCCAACCTTTCAAATTAAAAACCAATAAAAAAATGTAAAAGAGTGGTGCCATCTTATGTCAACCTTAAAAATTGCTGAATTAGATAGTATGACGTTGAAAGAACTGTATGCACTTGCACGCGAGTTCAAAATTTCTTACTACAGCAAATTGTCGAAAAAAGAACTTATTTTTTCGATTTTAAAAACACGAGCAGAACAAGAAGGCTTTTTCTTCATGGAAGGGGTCTTAGAAATTATTCAGTCTGAAGGATTTGGATTCTTACGCCCCATCAACTATTCTCCAAGTTCAGAAGATATCTATATATCCGCGTCGCAAATTCGTCGTTTCGATTTGAGAAACGGAGACAAAGTAACCGGCAAAGTCCGTCCTCCAAAAGAGAACGAACGTTATTATGGCTTATTACAAGTGGAATTAGTGAATGGTGAAGATCCGGACATGGCAAAAGAACGCGTCCATTTCCCTGGCTTAACCCCGTTATATCCAGATCGCCACATGCAATTAGAAACAGCTCAGCATAACTTATCAACACGTATCATGGATCTAATAGCACCTGTAGGATTTGGTCAACGAGGACTTATCGTTGCACCACCAAAAGCAGGAAAGACGATGTTGTTAAAAGAGATTGCAAATTCAATCACTACAAATTATCCAGATACTGAACTTATTGTTCTATTAATAGATGAACGTCCTGAAGAAGTAACAGATATTGAACGCTCAGTAAAGGCGGATGTTGTAAGCTCAACGTTTGACGAAGTACCTGAGAATCATGTTAAAGTAGCAGAACTTGTATTAGATCGTGCTATGAGATTAGTAGAACATAAAAGAGATGTAATTATATTAATGGACTCGATTACACGCTTAGCTCGTGCTTATAACTTAGTTATTCCTCCTAGTGGCCGTACATTATCAGGTGGTATTGACCCTGCTGCTTTTCATCGACCTAAACGATTCTTCGGTGCTGCACGAAACATTGAAGAAGGTGGTAGTTTAACTATTTTGGCTACAGCTTTAGTAGATACAGGTTCTCGTATGGATGAAGTTATTTATGAAGAGTTTAAAGGGACAGGCAACTTAGAGTTACATCTAGATCGTAATTTAGCTGAGCGCCGTATTTTCCCTGCAATCGACATTCGTAGGTCTGGGACACGTAAAGAAGAGTTGCTTCTCCCGGCTAATCAGTTAGACAAGTTGTGGGCAATTCGTAAAACGTTTTCAGATTCGCATGATTTTGGGGAACGTTTCTTGAAAAAAATTAGTCAATCAAAATCTAATGAAGAGTTTTTTGATAAATTAAATACAGATATGAAGGCACAGCGTAATGGTAAAGGATTAATATAGTTAATGAACTGATATTTAAATGAAACGCTTGATTTTGTATGTGATTTTTGATATACTATTAAACGGTAGAATTAAACATACTCTATTACATATGCGGCTGAATTAAACGGGTCGTATAAGGTAATAGTAAAATAACCAACTCTGTTCCAGATGGTTCAGGGCGAGAGGAGATTTAAGATGAAACCAGGAATTCATCCCGACCATAAATTAGCTAAAGTTTCATGTTCATGTGGTAACTCATTTGAAACAGGTTCAGTAAAAGAAGACATCAAAGTTGAGTTTTGCTCAGAATGTCATCCATTCTATACTGGCAAACAGAAATTCGCATCAGCGGATGGACGTGTTGATCGTTTCAACAAAAAGTACGGTCTTAAAGAAGACATAGCAGAATAGTTATCTAATAGCCGCTTAGAGCTTAGCTCAAAGCGGCTATTTTCTTGTTGGACTATCGTCTAGCAAAGGGCTGCCTGCAATGAATCGGATCGCTATTGAAAAGAAGTGTTTAGCAAGAGTGGAAGTCCGAGGTGCGACCCACAATTTGAAAAACAATTTTGTCTCTGCATCGGATAGAATTGTTCTGCTAGCGATTAGTTGGCTGCGCACTTTAATGAAAATGCCTCCATGGAATCAGGCGTAGCCACAAATTGGAGGGTATTTGTGACTACGTCTGCCGGCCGTTTAATTTTTCTTTTCATCACGATAACCCTTCACTGCCCGTCACAGAAACGAGGCAGTTGGCTCGCCAAACGGCTCCAATCTATCAATTGGATTTGTAATTTTACTTATCCGCCATATCACATCTGCTCACAAAAAAATAGATAGGAAATCAATTTCTTTTTTGGGTATGATAGTGCATAGAGAGTTTTGAAAGGAGTGACTTGCATGTATGTCATGTCACAATCTGGATGGATTGAATTGATTTGCGGAAGTATGTTTTCCGGAAAATCAGAAGAATTAATTCGTCGTGTGCGCCGCGCGCAATTTGCTAAACAAAAAATTGCCGTGTTTAAACCACATATAGATAATCGATATAGTGAAGAAGAAGTAGTGAGTCATAATGGGACGAAATTAATAGCAAGACCAATCAAACGTGCAAAAGATATTTGGTCATTTATCTCAGATGAATATGATGTTATTGCAATTGATGAAGCACAGTTTTTTGATGAAGGCATTATTGAAGTCGTTCAGAGTCTCGCAAATCATGGATTCCGTGTAATTGTTGCGGGTCTTGATCAAGATTTCCGAGGAGAACCATTTGGACCAATGCCAACTATATTGACCATAGCTGAACTAGTGACGAAATTACAAGCAGTTTGCCAAGTATGCGGTTCACCAGCAAGCCGGACGCAGCGACTAATCAATGGACAACCAGCTGGCTATGAAGATCCAATTATTTTAATTGGTGCAACTGAAGCTTACGAACCGCGTTGTCGTCATCATCACGAAGTGCCAGCGGGCGTCACTCATCAAACTTCATTAGAATATACAGACGTAAAAGGATCGAAAACTACGATTTGATTAAGTGTGGGTTAAGAGTCAATTTCATAATAAAAAATCTAGTAATAAAATACGAACAAAGTTGATTTTCGCTCCATGCGGACGCTTTCCGAGGGGCCCGCGAAGACGTTGACTCGCGTAGTGGCGTTATTAGCCTTCGTTCCATTTCGTTCCTGCGGGGCTTTCA
>NZ_ALJG01000333.1 GCF_000286315.1 Paenisporosarcina sp. TG20
CGCGAGGCAACGCCTTCGCAGGCCAACACCCTGTTGGCCTGCGGAGACTCACGGACCGCCTACGGAAATCGACCGTCTGTTTCTGTTTCTGCATCGCTGCACTGGCTTCGAAACATAAAATTGCGTTGTAACGGAAATCGACATATGAAAAGAGGGCTACCCTAAAAAGTCATTTTCTATGACTATTTGGGACAGCCCTTCTTACTTATCTGTTTTAATTCATCCTTGATTAGCTCAAATTCAGCAAAATCTTCTGCAATAGTTATTGATGGAAATACAGATAACCCTTGTTTTCGTAATTCCTCAGCTTGGCTTGGTAAAAATCGCGCACTAATATGTTGAACAATTAAATGTTTAGCCCCACTTTCTTTCGCCACTTGAGCTGCTTGAGTAATAGTTGAGTGTCCATATGGCTTTGCAAGTTCTTCAGTTCCTGCATCAAAAGTGGCTTCATGAATGACGATATCAACATCTCGACTTAATTCAATCGACGTTTCGCAAAAGCGAGTATCTCCCAAAATAGCCAAAGAGAAACCTTTAACCAATTCGGCAGTTACATCTTGACTATAAACAGTTTGCCCGTTATCAAGAACTACATCATGACCATTCTTTAACTTAGCTAACATTGGACCTTTTGGAACACCCAGTTCTTTAGCTTTTTCAATTAACAACACGGGTGGAAGAGGTTTTTGTGAAACTCGATAACCGAAACAAGGAATGACGTGACTCAGTAGTTTTGCTTCCACCGTAAACTGTTCATCTTCAAAAATAATGCCTTCTTCAATTTCAATAATGTCCAACTTGTATTGTAAACTGACTCGTGATAAACGAATTGTAGTAAGAATCCATTCTTTAATTCCAACTGGTCCATAAATAGTTAAAGGATCTTTACCATCTAGAAAAGAACGCGATGCTAGTACCCCTGGCAATCCAAATATATGATCACCATGCATATGTGTTATAAAGATTTTTTCTAGTTTTCGTGGCTTTAACGATGTATATAATATTTGATGTTGTGTAGCCTCACCGCAATCAAACAGCCAAAACTTGTTTCTTTCCTGCATTAGTTTCACAACTAGCGCACTAGTATTTCGTTGTTTAGAAGGCATTCCCGCCCCTGTACCTAAAAACTGAAGTTCCATATTACTTGTTCTCCCTATCTTTATGATCGTCTAAAAAGTCTTTACTAAAACTCGTTTTAGATTCATACGTTGGTTTTCGAGCTTTTGTCAGTCCTCTAGTAATCAATTCTTTGCCGAATTCCGTTTGAAGAGTCTCGACTAACTTTAATATCGGCTCTTGCTTAGCATGGTCTTCAAAATTATATATAGATAACTGTTCGGAAAAGTCTATTCGATCGACTATATTACTTACGGTTACACCTAATAATCGTATCGGCTGCCCATCCCATTTCTTTATAAATAATGACCATGCTACTTCAAAAATCTTTTCTTTTTCATATAACAAGTTGTGAAATGATTGACTTCGAGAAGAATTTTGCCAATCTGCATCTCGAATTTGTATGGAGACTGTAGGACCTGCTAAACGCTTCGCTTCCAAACGATTTGCAACTCGAGTACTTAAACCTTCAATCACTTTTTTTAATTCTTGAAGATCGCTTTCGTCACTAGGTAATGTAGTTGAATTTCCTACACTCTTCGTATCGTACACAGAATCAGGATCAACTAGACGGTCGTCATGACCATTTGCACGCTTTTTCAATCGTATTCCATTCTTTCCAAGTGAATCTTTTAATACCCCTTCTTCTGCTTTGGCAATATCTCCAATAGTATGTAAACCAATACTATTTAACTTTTTGCTCGTGCTTTCTCCAACACCATGCATGTCTAAAACAGGCAGAGGCCATAGCAGTTTATCAATGTCTCGTTTACGTAATATCGTTATACCCATCGGTTTCTTCATATTAGACGCTGTTTTCGCTAAGAATTTATTGGGTGCAATTCCAATTGAACACGGCAAATCAAGTTCCGTTAATAATCTTGTTTGAATGTCTTCAGCTATTTGAATGGCGGTCATTGGACCATCAATATCAGTAACATCCATAAACCCTTCATCAATCGAAACTGGTTCTACTTGTTTTGTGTACGTTCTTAATACTTCAAACATCGCATGAGATGCAATTCGGTAACGCTCAAAATTAGGCGTTAATAATATTAGTTCAGGACATTTACGTTTTGCTTCCCAAACACTCATGGTTGTGTAAACTCCTTTTGCACGCGCTTCATATGAACAAGTTACCAAAATGCCTCGACGTTCTTTTGGGTTACCTGCAATGGCAATCGCTTTGCCTTTCAAGCTCGGATCATATGATTGCTCAACTGACGCATAAAAACTATTCATATCAATATGAAAAATAATACGAGAAGTTGCTTTCTTTATGCTAGTCATGTCCTCAACCCTTTTCTAATTACTTCCCTATATTATAACAAAAATTGAGGCCTCAGGGCATCCTGAGACCTCAATTGATAGAGAGTTACTATATTTGTTTAGATGAAACTTTTACAATTTCTACAAGCAAATTAGACAATTTCTCTAGCTCTTCTACCGGCATCCGTTCATTTTTAGTGTGAATATCTTCATAACCAACTGACAAATTAACAGTAGGAATGCCAAATCCAGCGATGATATTTGCATCACTTCCACCACCACTTGTTGCTAACATTGGTGTAAGTTTTAAGTTATTCACAGCCTTCAAAGCTACTTTTGTCACATGTTCTTCAGGTCCAAAACGGAATCCTGGATACATTAATTTTACTTCAACCTCAGCTAGTCCGCCCATTTCTAGGGCAGTTTCTTCAAATGTAGATTTCATATGTTCCGTTTGTGTATCTAATTTACTTTGAACAATCGATCGTGCTTCTGATAAAATATTTACTTCATCGCAAACAATGTTCGTAGCGCTACCGCCCTCAAAACGTCCGATATTGGCTGTTGTTTCATCATCAATTCGACCAAGTGACATTCTCGAAATGGCTTTAGCTGCGATATTTATAGCAGAGATTCCTTTTTCAGGTGCTACACCTGCATGTGCCGTTTTCCCACGAATGGTTGTCCATAATTTCGCTTGAAAAGGTGCAGCTGTTACAATACCGCCCACTTTTCCATCGGAATCCACTGCAAACCCATATTTCGCGGTAATTAAAGACTTGTCCATAGCTTTTGCGCCTTGTAAGCCGCTCTCTTCTCCAGCAGTAATAATCAATTGGATATCTCCATGTTCAATTGAATCTTCTTTTAAGCGCTTTACCATATCGAATAAAGCAGCAATCCCTGCTTTGTCATCTGCTCCTAGGATTGTCGTTCCATCTGAATAAATATAACCATCTTCTCGAAGTTCTGGTTTAATTCCCTTACCAGGAACCACTGTATCCATATGAGCTGTGAAATAAATTGTATCCACATCAGTCATGCTTCCTTTTAAAGTGGCAATTAAATTACCAGCACCATGACCACTTGTAACAGCCGAATCGTCTTCTATGACATCTAGGCCTAAATCTTCTAATTTATTTTTTAAAATTGATGCAATCATTTGCTCATGTTTCGTTTCAGAATCAATTTGTACAAGTTCTAAAAACTCATCAATTAATCGTTGGTTTGTCATTTTAAAACTCCTTTAAAGCGGTATATTTCCATGCTTTTTAGCTGGTCGTGTTTCTTTTTTATTGCGCATCATATCTAGTGCTTGTATGAGCTTAATTCGGGTTTCCCGTGGATCAATAACATCATCGACCATCCCACGTGCTGCAGCAACATAAGGGTTTGCAAATTTTTCGCGATATTCCTCGATTTTTGTCGCACGCGTTTGTTCAGGATTGTCGCTTTGCGCGATTTCCCGGGAAAAGATAACATTCGCTGCCCCTTGAGGACCCATCACAGCAATCTCAGCATTTGGCCAAGCGAACACGAGATCCGCCCCAATAGATTTCGAGTTAAGTGCTACATACGCACCGCCATATGCTTTTCGTAAAATGACAGTCATTTTCGGAACCGTTGCTTCTGAATACGCATACAAAATTTTAGCACCGTGACGAATAATTCCCCCGTGTTCTTGTTTAATTCCCGGGAAGAAACCAGTTACATCTTCAAATGTAATGAGTGGAATATTAAATGAATCACAGAATCTAATAAAACGTGCGGCTTTATCTGAAGAATCTATATCAAGACCCCCAGCCATTACTTTTGGTTGATTACATACGAGTCCAACTACTTCTCCTTTAATCCTAGCTAGTCCGACTACAACATTACGAGCAAACTCTTTTTGAACTTCCATAAATGAATCTTGGTCTACAACTTGTTCAATAACTTTTCGAATATCATAAGGTCGTATTGCTTCAAAAGGAACTATCTCTGTTAATTCTGGTCGATAGTCGTCAAGTTCATCCACTTCTAAGCGAGGAGGTTTCTCATCATTATTTTGAGGTAAGAAACTTAATAAATCTCTCACTTGTTGTAGAATCTCTTGTTCTGATTCCGCACGGAAATGAGCATTCCCACTAATTGCATTATGTACTTTTGAACCACCCAAGTCTTCAGAGGAAATTTTCTCACCCGTAACAGTTTCAATAACCTTTGGACCAGTAATAAACATTTGACTGGTTTTATCGACCATAAACACAAAATCTGTAATTGCCGGAGAATACACAGCACCACCAGCACAAGGTCCCAAAATGACAGAGATTTGTGGGATTACACCAGAATAAATAGCGTTTCGATAGAAAATGTGTCCGTAGCCATCAAGAGAAACAACACCTTCTTGAATACGTGCACCACCAGAATCATTCAAGCCGATAAATGGAGCACCGTTTTTAGCTGCCAAGTCCATCACGTTCGCAATTTTCATTGCATGCATTTCTCCAAGTGCCCCACCAAACACAGTAAAGTCTTGAGAGAATAAATAAATAGCACGGCCATTTACTTTACCATAACCCGTAACTACTCCTTCTCCAGGTCCTTTTTGTTTATCCATTCCAAAATCAACTATACGATGTTCAACAAATGGATTCAATTCTACAAATGTCCCTTTGTCTACTAACAAATCGATACGTTCTCGAGCTGTTAGCTTTCCTTTTTCATGTTGTTTTTCAATGCGTTCGTCTCCGCCGCCTAGCTCGATTTCTAGTTTGCGATCATATAAGTCATTAATTTTATCATAAATGTCCATGGTTTATTACCCCTTTAGTCCGCTATTATCACATAATTCATACAGCACACCGTATGAAGATTTAGGATGTATGAATGCAACTTGTGCACCACCTGCTCCAATTTTAGGTTGTTCATTCAAAATCCGAATGCCTTTTTCGCGTAGTTCATTCATGCGTTGTTCAATGCCTTCCACTCCAAATGCAATATGATGAATGCCTTCACCTTTTTTTTCTATAAATGAATGGATAGCACTTTGTTCTGACATTGGCTCTAGTAACTCTAGTTTGACATTACCAGCATCAATAAATGCCACACGAACTGATTCTGAAATAACTTCTTCAATTTTCAACAATTTTAAACCTAGTGTTTCTGTGTAATAAGGGATTGATTCGTCTAAATTTTTAACGGCGATACCAATATGATCAACCTTTTTCAAAATAGCCACACCCTTCTGTGATCTCTACCCTCTATTGTACCTATATCTTTTTAAAATCTCTACCTCTTGAGAAATTTATCAATATCCATTAAACTAGTAAATAGTGAGTTAAAGGAGTTGATTAGAATGCGTAACGAAAATTTCCGTAAATTCATAATCTATTTAATGATTATCATGATGGTATTATCAAGTGTATTGTTTGGATTAAGCTTATTCTTCTAAAAAAGCATAAAACTACACTTTAAAATATGCAATGGGCCGCTCTAATCCAACTCTGGAGCTGAAACGGGGTTCAACTGGTGCTTGTTTTAAGATGGTTTTCTAATTCTAACAACAAACAGCTTTGAAGGATTAATTATTCCTTCGAAGCTGTCTTTTTTTTCGTTTTAAATCCAACAAAATTTCGTTTAATACGTAAATATTCTTCCATTTCTTCAATAAACTGATAGAGAGAAGCCATAGCCAAAAAGTTTTCATGATCTTTAGGTAAGTCCATCGTCGAAAACTCTATTTTCACTTCATCTAGTTTTGAAATAAACCGGTCTGCCGTATTTCCAGAATGTACATTACTTGCCAAGTCTTCGATAAAGTCCCCTACCAGTTGGGAATGCGAAATATAAACAGGCAAAGCTGTTATCTTTGGAAGTACCCTTTCAATAATTTCAAACTGTTGTTCTCGCATATCAAAATAGAGATAATGTAGGTTTTCTCTTCGATTTAAATGATTTTCTACATCTTGGTAAGCAAGTGCTTTTCCTTTTGCAATTACTTCAGTAGCTTGTACAATTTCTTTACCGTCCCAATTTGAGTCTCCATTGCGTAGGTATAATGCAATCTCATGAAAAATTTTAGAATACAAAGACTCAAGATCCAACCGATATTTTTTTAAATCTTTTTCAATATCGGGCATGTATATATTTACGAGAAGTGCGACACCAAAACCAACTGCCATTAATTGTGTTTCATTCCATAGCAATGACCACGTCAGAGATTTCGCATCAAATAAATGCAAAAGGATTACCACACTCGAAATAAAACCATCTTGAAGCCTTAATGAGACAAGGCTTGGTATAAATAATAAGATTATAAGACCAAAAACTATTGGATTATACGCTATCCCTTCAAAGAAGACATAGGCAAATCCGACACCAATGATGGTTGAAAGAATACGAGCATACACGGCACGGATTGACTTCCTTTTTGTTGGTTGAATACATAATGCAGTTAAAATAAAAGCAGAACTATAATAATCCAAATTTAAAAACATGGCGATGAGCATTGCAATACTCGCACCGACCGCTGTTTTCAACGTTCGATAGCCAATACGAAATTGACGGAAATGCATTTGTTCACCATCCTTCTATAGAAAAGCATAAATCCCTATTAAGATCGTCCCCCCACAAAGGGTGAAAAGTTATAGGCTAATTCCTATAAGAAAAGCGCAAAGCGCCTTCTAGCCTGACGCCGGCGCTGGAAGGACCGAATCGAAAGCCTGCTTTCGCATGAGGACCTGAAGCTTAGGTGCGGGCTGGCGCTTGGAGCTAGACATAGCTACTCCAGGTTCAAAAGTATAACTCTGAAAAACATATACTTTCTTATTTTGTAAGAATAACAGGGCAAATTACGCCCTGTCCTTTAAGACCAATGGAATTCAAGATGAAACGTGTGTTTTTAATAAAGGAAATCACTCCACACATTAATCGTTTTAACGAGAGTCACATTAAAGTAATTCCATTTTAGAAGGTTAGTCTCCATATACTAAAAATACCATAAACACTGGGTCCATGGCACCAATTCATATACTTTCTAATTTGATAAAAAAGAGCACTAAACAGTGCCCTTCTCCCTTACTTATAATTCTTCACAATGCTCTTCAAAAAGAGCTTGAATATGTGTAATAAC
The DNA here is from genome assembly GCF_000286315.1 of Paenisporosarcina sp. TG20. GTDB lineage: Bacteria > Bacillota > Bacilli > Bacillales_A > Planococcaceae > Paenisporosarcina. The sequence goes on from NZ_ALJG01000333.1 coordinate 7,502, forward strand.
TGACATTGGATCATGGCCTTCAATTTCGTGTCTACCAACATCTGCAACAACTTGACCATCTTTTAGTAGAACGAATGAAGGAGAAGATGGTAAATGTTCGTCACCAAAAAGCATACGAGCTTGAGCTGTTGCTTCTTTATCTTGTCCGGCAAATACTGTAACTAAGTGATTTGGATGTTTATCATAGTGAATCGCATTGGCCGCTGCAGGACGAGCAATCCCTCCTGCACACCCACATACAGAGTTAATCATAACTAGAGAAGTACCTTTACGAGCAAAGGCTTTTTCAACATCTTCTGGAGAGGTTAGTTGCTCATACCCGCTTGCTTCCATCTCACCACGTGCTTGACGAACTATATCAGTCATTAATAAGTTAAAATCCATATTCATTTACAAAACTCCTTTCAATCTACAACTTCAATAATAGCAGTTCATTTATAGCCACGCAAAAGCTACGTTTTATTTTCGGCAGGAAATAAGTTTTCGACTGCTTGGGAAACCGTAATACTCCCTTGTAATATTTCTTGCTCAAGAGACTTTACTTGTGTTTTTGTTTCTGGGTATCCATAAAAGTTGTCCATTAAGCGGTCTGTAATCATGGTATGGAACCAATCTTTTGTTTGAGACTGACGACGTTCTTTAAAAACACCACTACTGTTTAACTTTTCTTTAAATGTACATATTATTTTCCATACTTCTAGTATCCCTAAATTTTCAGTAGATGATACGGGCATTGCTTTCGTAGTCCACCCTGGGGTAGCTGGTTGCAAGAAATGGAGAATTTGCTCGTATTCTACTGCTGTTTTCTTTGACATTTTAACGTTGTTCCCATCAGCTTTATGGACAACCAATAAATCAGCTAATTCCATAATGCCTTTTTTCATTCCTTGGAGTTCATCTCCAGCCCCAGTTAAAACTAATAACATAAAGAAATCGACCATACCGCGTACAATGGTTTCACTTTGGCCGACACCAACTGTTTCAATCAATATCACATCATACCCTGCAGCTTCACACAATAACATGGTTTCGCGCGTTTTTTTATGCACACCACCGAGTGTACCTGCAGTTGGGGATGGACGAATAAAAGCGTTGTCAAGTCTTACAAGTTCTTCCATTCTTGTTTTATCGCCTAATATACTACCTCCTGAAAGTGTAGAACTTGGATCAATAGCAAGAACGGCTACTTTATAACCAATATCACATAAATACTTACCAAAGGCTTCAATAAAAGTACTTTTCCCTGCACCAGGAACACCAGTGATGCCAATACGAATACTGTTTCCCGTGTGAGGGAGAAGTTCTTGGAGTAGACGTTGTCCGGTTCTTTTATCTTCAGCAACAGTACTTTCAATTAACGTAATGGCTTTAGCCAAATGAAATCTAGAACCGTGAAGAATTTCACGAGAAAAATCATCGACAGAAATCTCTTTTTTAAAAGACCGTCGAAATTGCTTTCGAGTCGTTTGTCCCATGCCGTCATGAATAGATTTAAGTCCACCCATTACCTGCATAGTACTTTTCTGCTGGTTCTCTTGACCTTCCATTAATCATTCACTTCCTCATACCCTAGACGTCTGTAAATCTCTTCTATCACTTTCCCAGCCGCCACTGGAATCACAGTTCCTGGACCGAAAATAGCAGAAGCTCCATTGTTCCGTAAAAAGGCATAGTCTTGAGCAGGAATAACGCCTCCAACAACAATTAGAATATCTTCACGACCTATTTTTTTCAATTCACTTTGGAGTGCCGGCACTAATGTCATATGACCTGCAGCGAGTGAACTAACTCCGATTACATGTACATCGTTTTCTGCACCTTGCCTTGCTGTTTCTTCAGGTGTTTGAAATAATGGACCAATATCCACATCAAATCCTAAATCAGCAAAAGCAGTGGCAATGACTTTGGCTCCACGATCATGACCATCTTGTCCCATTTTTGCTATTAAAATTCGAGGTCGACGTCCTTCATTTTCCTTAAAATCTTCTGTCATCTCTTTAACCGCATGTATTTCTTCTTCATTTGAGAAGTTGGAACTATATACGCCACTCACAGAACGAATCACCGCCTTATGTCGACCAGATACACTTTCAATTGCATCTGAAATTTCACCTATGGTAGCCCGAACTCTAGCTGCCTGAACCGCACAAGTAAGTAAATTTTCATTGCCTGTTTCAGCAGCTTTCGTTAGAGCAGTTAGAGCAGCTTGTACGTCTTCATTATTACGTGTTTTTCTCATATTTTCGATTCTATCAATTTGTTTTTGACGAACGACTGTATTATCAATATTTAATATATCAATTGGATCTTCTTCTGATAGTCGGAATTTATTGACTCCAATAATGATTTCTTTACCAGAATCGATTTGTGCTTGTTTTTTAGCAGCGGCTTCTTCAATTTTCATTTTCGGTAATCCCGTTTCAATTGCTTTTGCCATTCCGCCAAGCTCTTCTATTTCTTCAATTAAAGTCCACGCTTTTTCCATTAATTCATCGGTTAGTTTTTCAACGGCATACGAACCGCCCCATGGATCAATGACTTTAGTCATCATTGTTTCTTCTTGCAAGAAAAGTTGTGTATTTCTTGCAATACGAGCAGAGAATTCTGTAGGTAAAGCAATCGCTTCATCAAGTGCATTTGTATGCAGTGATTGAGTATGACCCATTGCTGCTGCATTTGCTTCGATTAATGTTCGTGTGACATTATTAAACGGATCTTGTTCCGTTAAACTCCACCCAGACGTTTGAGAATGTGTACGAAGTGCAAGTGATTTCGGATTTTTCGGGTCAAACGTTTGCATCATTTGTGCCCAAATTCGACGAGCTGCTCGCATTTTTGCCACTTCCATAAAATAGTTCATACCGATTGCCCAGAAAAAAGATAAACGTGGGGCAAACGAATCGATATCAATGCCAGCTTTTAGGCCTGTGCGTACATACTCTAGACCATCTGCAAGTGTATAGGCTAATTCAATATCAGCAGTGGCTCCCGCTTCTTGCATGTGGTAACCAGAAATAGATATAGAATTAAATTTCGGCATGAATTTTGATGTATATTCAAAAATATCAGCAATGATTTTCATGGACATCTTCGGTGGATAGATATATGTGTTACGTACCATATACTCCTTCAAAATATCGTTTTGGATCGTTCCCATCAGTTGCTCAGGTGAAACACCTTGCTCTTCAGCCGTCACAATATAAAACGCTACAATCGGTAACACTGCACCGTTCATTGTCATGGACACAGACATTTGATCAAGAGGAATTCCATCAAATAAAATTTTCATATCTTCAATTGAATCAATTGCTACTCCAGCTTTCCCAACGTCACCAGTTACACGTGGATGATCGGAGTCGTAGCCACGGTGTGTAGCTAAATCAAAAGCAACAGACAGGCCTTTTTGACCCATATTTAAGTTTCGACGGTAAAAAGCATTGCTTTCTTCTGCGGTTGAAAAACCTGCATATTGTCGAATAGTCCAAGGGCGTGACACATACATGGTTGGATAAGGTCCACGGGTATGAGGTGCAATACCCGGATAGTCAGACATATGCAAAAGTGATTCTACATCTTCTTTACTATATCTAGAATTAAGGCGGATTCCCTCATTCGTTAAATGTGAATTTTCTTTAGCTGTTGTTTTCGTTTCTTGAGAAACAAAATCTTCTAGCTTAACCGATTTAAAATTAGGCTTCATGACCACGTTCCCCTTCCTTTTTGACATGAACAAGTTGATTCATTTTTTCAATCAAATCTTGCCCTACAAAAACTGTGTCATTTAACCCGAGATCACGCCACTGTTGTTCTTCAGTGAATTTCCCAGCAACATCAATAATTGTTTGTTTATCGGCTTGATTTAGAAATTCAGACAATAGTTCTGTAACAACTTGATCTTTAGCAGCAATCACAACATAGTCTATTTGATTCGATTTCACCCAGTGCCAGGCATCAGAAGTGGTTGTAAAGACAGGGCTCATCTCGGGATTAAGCCCTCCCGCTTGAAGAAATCCTTGTACAAAATCAGCTCTAGGTTTTACATCTTTCAGCACTCCAAATGAAACCACGGCAGACTTCATAGGATTATCTGCAAAATGCTTGCGAAGTTTTTCAAATGGAATCGCCAGACGCTCGGTCGTTTCTTGGGCAACAATTGATGGTATTTCATCAACAGGATTTGCATACATATTTGTTCCAATCAAAGCTGCTTTTCGGTTGGCGAGAACTTGAGCTCGGTTAGTCTGTGTTTCTCTAGCTAACCCCATTAAGTAATCTGTTTGTTCTTCAGAATTCATTTCTATTACCTGTAAGAATAGTTCCCATGATTGACGAACAAGGTCTGTGGTTAATGTTTCAATATAATAGGAACCAGCAGAAGGGTCGATTATTTTGTTAACCATTGTCTCTTGTCGAATAACAAGTTGGACATTGCGTGCAATTCGTTCAGACGATGAGGAACTGCCTGTTAATACATCATGAGGATGAACGGTAATGATATCCGCTCCCCCTAATACTGCAGAAAATGTTGCGTTCCCAGCACGTAATAAATTTACAGTTGGATCTAGTTTTGAATACGACCGAAGTGATGTCTCAACAAACATCGGAATAGACGTTTGTTTTACGTCGTAGGCTTTTGAAAACGCTTTCCAAAGCACACGAAATGCTCGTAATTTGCTGATCTCCATAAAGAAGTTCGTGTCGATTGCGAACTGGATAGCCACTTTATTAGTAAAGTCGCTTTGCTTTTCTGCTTGTTTTGACAAAGCAATTAAGGCATACGCTAATTCATGAACAGCTGTTCCGCCTATGTCGTGAATGATATTCGTTGATAGTAAGCTTTTTAAATATGGCTTAGATACACCTTTTAGATAACCATTTAATGTTAAGAGCTCTTGCTCTGTAAATTGTTCAAAAACACCCAATATTTCGTCACTACTATCATTCACTGAAAAATAGAATGGATGAATGGTTAATAGGGTTGCTAATTCTTGTAGCTCTAAATCTGACCATGTCCATGGAGTTGACGTTGCTACGTAAACAAGCATTTCATTGCCTCGTTCAAACTGTGCCTTAGTTTTATGTAAAAATTCAGTAGCCGAGTTACTATTAGCACCTTGCGCTATAAGCCAATCTGCATCTTGTTTCGCATGTGATATCGCTTCAGAATAGTTTAACGTATTTTGTAAATGAGCTGCTGTATATAGAGGTTGAAGGTCAATCCCTTCATAAGTAGGTGTAATCAGCTGTTCAAACGGCTTGTCTTTTAGCGTTCGAACTGCAGCATCTTTCCAATCATCAAAACTTACTTTTGGAAACGTAGTATTCTTCATTTGTTCGATTGTCATGTGGTCGCTTGCGCTTCCCTCCCCAGAATCTGTTCCTAATTTATAGTTTAACTGAGATTTAGCTTCGATAAAAGAATAAAAACCCCAATGACCGGAAATTTTCGGCATGGGGTTTTGGTTTATGGCTAGTTTCAAGCACCAGTTCGCGGGCCAATCAGAGAGGCTAAACGTTCACCTCTTTTCCAGCCAGCGTCGAGCTAGAGTGGCGCTTAAGCCCACAGGACGTGGGTCATGAAGGCGTTGCGACAAGATTTCTTAGCACTGCATTTTGCGACGAGTAACCGCAGGAGCAGGACGTTGCGACTTTAGCCTTTTAGCTTTTCGGTGTCTAGTTCCAAGCGCCAGCTCACACCTAAGCTTCAGGACCTCATGCGAAAGCAGGCTTTCGAATCGGACCTTCCAGCGCCGGTGCTGAGCTAGAGTGGCGCTTTACACTTTTCGTTTAATACACAGATGTATTTTCTTTTGTCATGTTTTCTAGAATTTCTTTAACTCGTGCTAAGAAACGACCACATACTAGACCATCTAATACACGGTGATCAAGAGATAAACATAGATTAACCATATCACGGGCAGCTATCATGCCACCGTCCATTATGACTGGACGTTTAACAATCGATTCAACTTGAAGAATGGCTGCTTGTGGATAATTAATAATGCCCATCGATTGAATAGAACCGAATGAACCGGTGTTATTAACTGTAAAAGTACCACCTTGCATTTCGTCAGATTTCAATTTACCAGCACGCACTTTGCCTGCAAGTTCATTAATTTCACGACCAATTCCTTTAATTGATTTTTCATCAGAATTTTTAATGACCGGTACATACAATGCATCTTCTGTTGCTACAGCAATTGAGATATTAATATCTTTTTTCTGTATAATTTTGTCTCCTGCCCACATTGAATTCATCATAGGGAATTCTTTTAAAGCTTGAGATACAGCTTTAACAAAGAATGCGAAATAAGTGACATTAAATCCTTCTTTTTTCTTGAATTCATTTTTGATTGAATCACGATATTGTACAAGATTTGTTACATCAACTTCGATCATCGTCCATGCGTGCGGTGCTTCATGTTTACTGCGCAACATATTTGCAGCAATTGCTTTACGTATTCCTGTAATTGGAATTTCAATATCGCCTACAGCAGTTTGTACATTAGCGGGTGCAGCAGCTGATTTTGCTGGTGGATCTGTTTGAGTTTGCACATCTTCCGCTTTCGGAGCTGCTTGTTCAGGTTTAGCAGTTGGAATATTACCACTTTCGATAATTGCAAGTAAATCTTTACGGGTAATACGTCCTTCATTCCCAGAACCTTCGACAAGTGTTAAATCGATATCGTTTTCTTGTGCAATTTTTAGTACTGCTGGCGAATAACGAGCTTTTGAACCTTTTTCGCGATCAACAGGAGCTGGAGCTGCTGCCTTTCCAGATTCAGCAGTAGGCATTTCTTTAGATGCTTCTTTGTTAGATGGTGTATTATCTGTCGATTCTTCTGAAGACGTTCCTCCACCCTCTGTTTCAATAGTACAAACGATCGCGCCGACGTCTAAAGTTTCACCTTCTTTGGCGATAAGTTCTTTAATTACACCAGTAAATGACGAAGGGACTTCAGCTGTCACTTTATCTGTATTTACTTCCGCAAGAGAATCGTATTTGTTAACTTTGTCACCGGGTTGAACTAACCATTTTTCGATTGTTCCTTCTGTTACCGATTCGCCGAGTTGAGGCATTTTAATTTGTTCGATGGCCAAGTGTAATTCCTCCTTCCAGCTTAAAATTCAGCAAGTTCGCGCATTGCTTTTTCGACTTTGTCCGGGTTAATCATAAAGAATTTTTCCATTGTAGGTGCATATGGCATTGCCGGAATATCAGGTCCTGCTAAACGTTTAATAGGCGCATCAAGGTCAAACAAGCAGTTTTCTGCAATGATTGCTGCAACTTCACCCATGATGCTACCTTCCATATTATCTTCAGTAACAAGAAGAACTTTTCCTGTTTTTGAAGCAGCTTCAATAATTGCTTCTTTATCTAATGGATAAATCGTACGCAAATCAAGGATATGAGCAGAAATTCCATCCTGTTCTAAACGCTCTGCAGCTTGTAAAGCAAAGTGAACTGCAAGACCATAAGTAATGACTGTAATATCTTCACCTTCACGCTTGATGTCTGCTTTACCAATTTCAATTGTGTAATCATCATCAGGCACTTCACCTTTTATAAGTCTGTATGCTCGTTTGTGCTCAAAGAACATAACTGGATCCTCATCACGAATCGCAGCTTTTAGCAAACCTTTTGCATCATAAGGTGTTGAAGGGATAACGATTTTTAAACCTGGTTGATTTGCAAAAATTGCTTCAACAGATTGTGAATGATAAAGAGCACCATGAATCCCTCCACCAAATGGTGCACGAATAACCATAGGACAAGACCAATCATTATTTGAACGGTATCGAATACGAGCCGCTTCAGAAATAATTTGATTAATTGCAGGCATAATAAAATCAGCAAATTGGATTTCAGCAATTGGACGTAAACCATACATGGCAGCACCGACGCCTACACCAACAATAGCTGATTCCGCTAGCGGTGTATCAAGTACTCGGTCTTCTCCAAATTGATCAAATAAACCTTGGGTTGCCTTGAACACACCACCTTTATGACCTACGTCTTCACCAAGGATAAATACGCGTTCATCACGTTCCATCTCTTCCTTCATAGCAAGTGTTATCGCATCAATATAAGATCTTACTGCCATTATGCATTCCCTCCTTCAGTTTCAGCATAGACATATTTTAAAGCATCTTCAGGAGCTGCATACGGAGCATTCTCTGCATAATCGGTAGCGTCGTTTACTTCTTTCATCACACGCTCATTCATTTCTTTTTCAATATCTTCAGTGTAAATATCCAAATCACGCAAGTAAGTGGCAAACGTTAGAATCGGGTCTAAAGCTTTACCTTCAGCTAGATCCTCAGCAGTACGATATTGACGCTGATCATCATCTGAAGAGTGAGCGGTTAACCTATGTGATACTGCTTCGATTAAGCTTGGACCTTCACCGCGACGTGCACGGTCAGCTGCTTCTTTAACCACTTTGTATACCTCTAATGGATCTGTCCCATCTACTGTGACACCCGGCATACCGTAAGCAATTGCTCGATCGGAAACATTCTTACTTGCAACCTGTCTGTCGTAAGGTACAGAAATTGCGTATTTATTGTTCTCTACCAACGTTATACAAGGTAACTTATGGACACCTGCAAAGTTTAATCCTTCGTGGAAGTCCCCCTGGTTAGAAGAGCCCTCACCAAGCGTTACAAAAGAAATAAAGTCTTTCTTCTCAATTTTTGCCGCAAGTGCCACACCAACAGCGTGGGGAAGTTGCGTTGTTACAGGTGACGACCCAGTTAAAATCCTATTTTTCTTTTGACCAAAGTGACCAGGCATTTGGCGCCCACCGGAGTTTGGATCCTCTGCTTTTGCAAATGCAGATAACATTAAGTCGCGAGGAGTCATACCAAAGTGCAAAACGACACCCATGTCACGATAATAAGGTGCAATATAATCTTTCGTGTTATCTAAGGCATAAGCAGCCCCAACTTGAGTCGCTTCTTGACCTTGACATGAGATAACAAAAGGAATTTTGCCAGCTCGGTTTAATAACCACATACGTTCATCTATTTTACGTGCCATTAACATTGTTTCAAAGATTTTCAATACATCATCGTTTGTTAATCCTAATTCTTCATGTCGATTTGTAGCCATCTGAACATCCCCCTTTATAATCAACAAATTTATGCGTGAATCGCTTTACCTTCAACAGCCAATGCCGCTTCACCCATTACTTCAGACAGCGTTGGATGTGGGTGAATTGTGTTTGCCAATTCCCACGGTGTTGCATCTAGTACCATTGCTAATCCAGCTTCAGAGATCAAATCTGTAACGTGTGGCCCAATCATGTGTACGCCTAAAATATCATTTGTATTTTTGTCAGCAATAATTTTTACAAAGCCATCTGACTCACCAAATACAAGTGCTTTTCCAATTGCTTTAAACGAGAATTTGCCCACTTTTACTTCGAACCCTTGATCTTTTGCTTGTTGCTGTGTAATCCCGACGCTTGCAGATTCTGGGTTTGAGTAAATACAACGAGACACCAGGTTATAATCAATTGCATGTGTTTTATGACCTTTAATATGTTCGATTGCTGTTATCCCTTCATGAGAAGCAACATGTGCAAGTTGTAACCCACCAATTACATCGCCAATAGCATAAATGTGAGATTCTTTCGTTTGGAACGTATCTTTCACTTGAATAAATCCTTTATCAACGACAATATCTGTATTTTCAATCCCAATACCTTCAACATTTGCTTGGCGACCGACTGACACTAACATCTTCTCAGCTGTAAATGTTTTCGTCTCACCTTTAAATTCGGCAGATATCGTAACAGTTCCTTCAGAAGTAACTAAAGTTTCTGGTAAAACTTTTGCACTTGTTGCAAAGGTAATTCCTTTTTTAGCTAAAAGCTTTTGCATTTCTTTTGAAATGTCAGCGTCTTCTGTTGGGATAATGCGGTCTGCATATTCAACTACTGTCACTTCAACGCCGAAATCATTCAACATAGATGCCCACTCGATACCAATAACTCCACCGCCAACGATTAGGATGGACTTTGGTAATTCCGTCATAACAAGAGCTTCATCAGAAGTCATCACATGTGTGCCATCAACTGTTAATCCTGGTAGTGAGCGAGGACGTGAACCAGTCGCAATAACAACGTTTTTAGGTATTAACATTTCATTCTCTTCGCCATTATTCATTTCGACAGAGATTGTACCTCCTGGAGAAGGAGAAAAAATTGATGGTCCTAACATTCTGCCAGTTCCTTCGTAAACATCGATTTTCCCTTTCTTCATCAATCCTTGTACCCCTTGATGAAGTTGAGAAACAATGCTCTCTTTACGAGCTTGTACTCGTGAAAAATCTAATGAAACTTCTCCTGTGTTTACACCAAAGTCAGCTGCATGATTTTTAGTTGTTGCATACACTTCTGCACTTCGAAGTAGTGCCTTACTTGGTATACACCCTTTATGTAGACAGGTCCCGCCTAAACTTCCCTTTTCCACAATTGCAGTTTTTAATCCTAATTGGGCTGATCGAATTGCAGCTACGTAACCGCCAGTTCCACCACCTATAATGACAACATCATAATCTTGAGCCATATTATGTAGACCTCCTTTAATTATAAGTTGGGATAGACTTTTGCCTTTTCTTCCCCGTTCAAAACACGAATTGCACCTTCAGTCAACGCCTGTAATTCGTTTTCTCCTGGATGCACCACAACATCGGCAATCCAGTTAATACGTTTTGAAATTGATTCTACAAATTCTTTTCCATATGCTAGTCCACCCGTTAAAATAATGGCGTCAATATTTCCTTCTAAAACTGTACTTGCAGAACCAATTTCACGAGCTACCTGGTAAGCCATGGCATCATAAACCAGTTTAGCTGCTTTATCCCCTTTTTCAATGCGTTTTTCAACAACTACTGCATCATTCGTTCCAAGATAACTCACAAGTCCACCTTGTCCCACAATCTTTTGCATTATTTCTTGTCGATAAAATTCACCAGAGAAACAAAGATCTACTAAGTCACCTACAGGAACAGTTCCTGCACGTTCTGGACTAAATGGCCCTTCTCCATGCAAGCCATTATTGACTTCAATTACACGCCCATTTACATGGACACCTACTGTGATACCACCACCCATATGGGTAACGATTAATCTCATTTCTTCGTAAGACTTGCCACACTTTTTAGCATATCGTCGTGCAACAGCTTTTTGATTTAATGCATGGAATATTGATTTACGTTCTATTAACGAAAACCCTGAAATTCGTGCAATCGGATCCAACTCATCAACGACGACAGGATCGACGATGTATGATGGAATATTTAAACCTGTTGCAATTTCAAATGCTAAAATTCCACCTAAATTAGACGCATGTTGACCCGAATAACCTTTTTTCAAGTCTATTAGCATCTCTTCATTAACCGCATAAGTCCCACCCGAGATTGGACGAAGAAGACCGCCTCTACCACAGACGGCCGACAATTTAGAAATGTTAATCCCTTCTTCATCCAATGATTCTAAGATGGTTAGCTTGCGAAATTCATATTGATCAATAATAGAAGCAAACCGACCGATTTCTTCAGAAGAGTGTCGGATTGTCTTCTCCATCAACAAAACTTCATTTTCAAAAACACCAATTTTCGTAGAAGTGGAACCCGGATTTATGACAAGAATGCGATATAATTGTTCTTGCACAATGATTCCTCCCAAAAATTTTAATAGGATTAGTAATAATAAGTTCTACATATCTACTTACAGTTTCACATGTTAACTCGTGCTTTTTAAAATCAGAAAATGAAATTCAATGATATGATTTAAATCATCTACAACTGATTAGAATAATTTACCTTGTTTCCAGTGCTAGATTAACGTCCACTTAAAATGTGTTTACCGTTTTGCAAGAATTGTTTACGTGATTTACCAAGGGAAGCAATACGTTCTTCAGCTAAACGGTCAGCTGCTAGGTAAGTTGGAATTCCTTGAACGCGTGAAATTTTCATTACTTTTGCAATACTGTCATAGACAGTCTCTACACGTTTCATTGCACGTTCACGGTTGTAGCCATTCAACTCATCCGCTACGTTAATTACGCCTCCAGAATTAATTACATAATCAGGGGCATAGACGATACCAAGTTCGTGTAATATATCACCATGTTTTGTTTCACTTAACTGATTATTAGCTGCACCTGCAATAACTTTTGCTTTTAATTGTGGAATTGTTACATCGTTTATGATTGCCCCAAGAGCACACGGTGCAAAAATATCAACGTCTTGAGAGTAGATTTCATTTATACCTACTGCAGTTGCTCCAAACTCTTCAACAACACGATTGACTGCAACCTGATTAATATCCGTAACAATTAATTGTGCGCCTTCTTCAAATAAATGACGACATAAGTGATACGCTACGTTACCTACTCCTTGAACTGCAACTCGTTTCCCCTCAAGTGAATCGGTTCCGAAAGCTTCCATTGCTGCAGCTTTCATTCCACGATATACACCATAAGCAGTTACAGGAGAAGGATTACCTGAAGATCCAAAAGCAGGTGAAATTCCAGTTACATAATTTGTTTCTTCATGAATTAAGTCCATATCTGCAACAGTTGTCCCAACATCTTCTGCAGTAATGTAGCGACCATTGAGCCCTTGAATAAAGCGACCGAAAGCTCTGAACATCTCTTCATTCTTATCTTTTAGAGGGTCTCCGATAATAACCGCTTTACCACCGCCAAGATTTAAACCTGCAGCTGCATTTTTGTATGTCATTCCTTTAGCTAAACGTAGAGCATCTTCAATCGCTTCTTCTTCAGTAGCATAATTCCACATACGTGTACCGCCAAGTGCTGGCCCTAAAGTTGTATCATGTATCGCAATAATTGCTTTTAGTCCTGATGTTTTATCTTGGCAAAACACCAATTGTTCGTAATCATAAGTCTCCATATATTTAAATATTTCCATTTGAATTCCTCCTTTATTTTGGTCCCTTTATTCCTGAGATGTACAGATAGCTAAAGCAATAGAGTTCAGTTTGCTTTCCGCACTATCAGAACGAGAAGTTAGGACAATTGGTGCTTTAGCTCCTACAATCACCGCGCCTACTTTAGCTTTTGCAAAGTAGATAAGAGATTTGTATAAAATATTGCCTGCTTCAACATTTGGTACAAGCAAAATATCAGCTTGTCCTGCATATTGACCTTTCAATCCTTTACTATGAGCCGCTTCTACTGAAATAGCATTATCAAGAGCAACAGGACCATCAATTACACATCCGGTTATTTGTCCTCTTGTATTCATCACTACTAGAGCAGCAGCGTCAAGTGTAGTTTGCATTACTGGATTTACAGTTTCTATCGCTGCAAGCGGAGCAACTTTGGGGTTTAGGATACCAACAGCATGTGCAACCATTACAGCATTTTGTATAATTTTCACTTTTTGTTCGAGATCTGGCGAAATATTCATGGCAGCATCTGTAACAAAAATCAAACGATCCATTCCATTGACCTCAAACGCTGCAACATGTGATAAAACACTACCGGTTCGAAGTCCATAATCCGGATGCAGAACAGCTTTTAATATGACAGCTGTTGGAATATGGCCTTTCATTAAAACGTTTGCTTCATTTAATCGTACTGACTTAACTGCTGAAATTGCAGCTTGTTGTTGATTTTTCACATGATGTCTAAAGATTTTTGGATGATTCAACAAATGAGGAAAGTTCGTTATAATCATTTCTTTCAACTTATGTTCGTCATCATATAAACGAAAACTTGCCATATCTAGTTCAATTGCCATATTAACTGCTTCTAGTACTTCCATGTCTGCTGCACACGCTACAGAAACGACATTATCTTCAGAAGAAGAAGCTTGCTTTATTAAATCATCCAATTTCAAACGTAATCACCCCGACATTCATAATTTAAGCATAAAGCGTGCCAAAGTATCAATACTGAAAACGCTTTATTCGTCAACTTTGCGTATATTTTAGTATGCAAATGATTGCAAACCATGCAATTAATTGCATGCAATACTACGTTAGGTCGTATTTTTCCAATTTATAGTATAAAGTTCTAAGAGAAACGCCTAGTTGTTTGGCGGTTTTAGATTTGTTACCATCATTAGATTTTAATGCCGCTGAAAGAATTTCTTGCTCCATGCGTTCCATTTGTTCAACAAGTGGTAATATCTTTTGTTGGTTTGATTCTTGTTCCTGATGTTTCAACATTGATAACGGTAAGTGTTGGTCGTCCAATATCGATTCTGTCGGTTTCATAAAGATTATTCCGCGGCTAATAATATTCTCAAGCTCTCTTACATTTCCAGGCCACGAGTATACACGTAGTCTCTGCAGTGCCACCTCAGATATACCAACTACATTGCGTCCATACTCTTGATTTAACTTCACAAGTAAACGCTCAGCGATAGCTGTAATATCTTGTTTATGATTTCTGAGCGGTGGTATTTGGATTGGCATTCGATTTAACCGATAATATAGATCCTCTCTAAACTTACCTTCTAGCATAGCTTTTTCCATATTAATATTTGTTGCAGCAATTACCCTTACATCAACAGTAATAGATTTAGTTCCACCTACACGAACAATCTCATTTTCTTGCAAAACACGTAGTAACGTCGCTTGCGTATTACTTGAAAGTTCGCCAATTTCATCTAAAAAAATACTTCCATGGTGAGCTTCTTCAAATAAACCTCTTTTACCTCCACGTTTAGCACCAGTAAAAGCACCTTCTTCATACCCGAATAATTCACTTTCAAGTAGATGTTCTGCAATTGCAGCACAATTTACACGAATGAACTTATTGTACTTCCGATCACTTGAACTATGAATTGCATGCGCAAATAGTTCCTTTCCAGTTCCTGATTCACCACGTAAAAGAACCGTTACGGGTGTGTTAGCAGCTAGTTTAGCTTGTTCAATTGAAATTCTCATTTCACTTGAGTCACCAATAATATCATCGAACGTATATTTCGATTCGAGTGTGCGAATGATACTTCGTGCACGGTCAAGTTCTTTCATCAATGTGCGAATCTCCGTGATATCATGAATGACTCCGACGCTGCCTTTCAAACGATTGTTAACGATTATCGGAGCTACATTCACAATAACTTCTCTCTTTAGAGGACCAACTCGCATATTAACTCCACGTATGGGTTTTCGCATTTGCAATACTTTCAAATGCATACTTTCACCCTCACTTATATCCGTTGTTGCAGGTTTCCCGATAATATCATCCGTTTCGAGACCTGTAATTCGTGTATAAGCAGGATTAATTAATAACCCTTTCCCATCTTCATCCACAACCGAAATAGCATCATCACTGGAATGGATTATAGCTTGAAGCATGGTTTGAATTTCTTTTAAATTGGTTATTTCTCCAGCTAAATTTACAAGTTCTGAAATGTCCTTGAAAACAGCAAACGCTCCAATACGCTCCCCTTTTTCATCAATAATCGGAAACCTTGAAGCGACAATTTTCAACCCATTATTCAACACTAGTTCACGATTCAATTCGATTCTTCCTGTTTCAAAAATTCGTGGCAATTCACTTGATGGAATAATATCATAAATAGGCTTACCAATAGCTTCAAGAACAGAAATTCCCGTCATCCGGTTAGCACTTTTATTAAAAAAGTTGACCTTTCCGTTGGCATCAATGCCAATCATTCCTTCTTCTATCGAGTTAAAGATTAGTTGTTGCTTATGTGATTCTTTTCGAGTGGTTTGAATAAGTTGATCTTTTTCACGTAATAAATGTATGAGCATATTCGCTAATGCACCTGGTATAAGTACCGTATGTGCTGGTCTCTTATTAAGTAGCTCTTCAAAAACAACTGAAGACCCAGTTAAATCAAAAATAATATGTAAATCCACTGATAAATATTTTTGCCATTCTGTTCCCGTTGGGATGTTATGTTTCTTTGCTATTTGTATAGCTGGTGCATCCTGATTAATATCGACAATCCTTTGAACACGGAAAGATTCAGAAGATAGCAACAGCTTTAAAATCGCTGTCCCTCCAATGCCGCCCCCAATTATCAAAACGTTTTGCAAATGAATTCAATCCCCCTGCCAATTTTATGCAATGAATTGCAAATCCTCTTATTATCATACCGTATTTAGATATTCTTGACAATGTAATGGAGCATAGTAAAATAAGGTGAGCTTTAATTGCTCGTTTAAATTTGAAATTAAAAGACTCAAAGATATGTAATTGTAGGAGTTGAGAGAAATTGGCTAGAATGTTGGCGTTTATTGTATTACTAATTCCTGGTTTAATGGCCGCTGGTGGAATAAAACTGATACGTGATACAATATTTGGTACACTAATTGGTGCCATTCCTAATCTAGGGTTACAGCTATTCTTAGGTATTGTATTGTTAGTTATTGGTCTCGGATTTTTTGCCGGGTTTTTATTACATAGAGATCGAAAAAATGGCAGAGTACAAGCAAAATTCGCAAAGAAAAAAAAGGAAATCTGAAGTACTTCAGAATTCCTTTTTTTTCTGTTCCATTAAGACCCTTCCAGGAAAATCTGTAATCCACCCTATTACAGCTGGATGGGGATTACTTAAATATGTTTCGTACCCATCAATACCATAGAAACGCAATGGCATATTTGACTGAAATGCTAAATCTAATCTATCCGTCTTATAATACCTCTTGTGAATATGAAGAGCATCTGCAGCCCATAATTGGCTTAGTTCTTCCCAGTTGGTTTTCTTCGTCCCTATATAAGCAGTTTGAATCAGGGGATTACACTTTTTAATACGTTCTAATACTTCATAATGAAATGATGAAAAGTGGATATTTATATTAGTATATGACCGTTTAGACAATATATCAATTTGACTTGGCGCATCAACAAAGGTTTCTTTTAATTCAACATTAAGCGCTAAATTATTTTCCTTAGCAAAAGCTAATACCTCTTCAAATGTTAGTATTGAACTCCCATTAAATAATCGAAAAATATAAATCCCAAGCTTTAATTTTTTTACTTCTTCATAATTCATCGAGGATACTTTTCTATGAGTTCTCGCAAGTCTCCAAAAATCTAAGTCATGTGTAACAATTGGCACTAAATCCTTTGTCAGTTGTAAATCAATCTCCAAGCCATCTGCTCCGAGTTCGACTGCTTTAACAAAAGCAGCGTATGAATTTTCTAGTTCATGGCCAGATGCTCCACGATGTGCATATACCAGTGCCCTACTCATCAGCATTCAACACCTTATCTTAATGTATAGTTTCTTTATCCTCATTTCCCTATTTTATGCTTAAATTCATTAATGGCTAAGAAAAATAAAATACAGGTATTCATACTAACGGGTTCTCTTCAGAGGTACCAAACGTTAAAACACAATTATTTAACGAATTGAAAAGAAAGTAAACATTTATTAAATATAAAGCTTCAACTTCTCTCCTATGTTTCGGTTCATCTCTACCGTGAACCCAAATTCGATGTTACAAAATAAGTGGTGTTTTTCTAAGCGATTCAATTAAGAAACTACTCGAATAATTATCCTTTGAAACACTTTCTAACTCTTTTTAGAAAAGTATATTGGTTTCTTTGAAAGTCCATTTGCAATTGTATTGAAACAATATATTAACAACATAAAAGTAAATAATGGAGGAAGAATCATCCAATATTGTTGCGTCATAAAAACTTCTCTGGAAATGGCAATCATCCCTGAAAGCTCATATATTTTCGGTATTCCGTATATTGAACCTCCAACAAAAATGGATAGAATCCCTAAATGTACAAATATTTGAAGAACTTGTACAATATGTTGTGTCCAGAGCAAGAGAATCTTTGGCCAAAGGTGAGGATTAATGTGATTGATTAAAATCCAAATTAATGACCCTCCCATCACAACCGAACTTTGGACGTATTCTTTTTTTAATGTTTCATTCATTTCATTCCCAATGGAACTTGTTGTTACTGGTAGAACAACGAAGGACATAATCATTATTTGTAAAATCAACCGCTCCATTAGTGTAGTTTCCCATACTCCAGTACTATTAATAAGTATTGGAATTAGTAAAATAAATGTTAGTAGAGTTAATGGTAAAAAATGCATACCATCCGCAATGGAATTAATGGCTATTCTTAATTTATTATTTAAATAAAATACATAGAGAATTGCAAATAAATAACCCGTTATAATTCGTATAGTTGCAATGATTAAAGTGATTAGGATGGTATATTTGATACCTACTATTAATTGTTGAAGTATTGAATAACCAAATGGATCTGTTCCAAATAGAGCGTTGGAAGAAGGGGGGTGTGGTGCCATACTTAACATTTCCCCATCATCATTATATATATAATTGATTTGATCTATTTTATCATTGAAAAAAATGAAATACAGGAAACTAGTTAATAAAAGACCAAATACAATCAAAAGAGGGATTTTAATATTCAAATATTTAAGTGAATTTTTCCTTAATAATTTCAAGGTTTCTGATATTCCACGTTTAGAATCTTTTTTTCTAAAGATATTTAAAGCTCTAATTTGCTGAATATTCAACGTAGATAAATTGAAATTATTGAAAATCACATTTCTTTCTATTTGCTCCTTATCCACGATACGTTCTGCTACTGCATAAAAGAGGAAGAAGGGAGTAAAAATAGATAAAAGAATAAAAGTTGTACCACTAGGACTGAAATCAGCCTTCAAATAATAAAGAATACCATTGATGCCAAAAAGGTATTCAATGATTAACAATGAAGATAAACTGAGCCAAACAATTGATTTAGACTGGTAAAATAAACTTTTCAACACATTTGAAGTACAATGTTTAAGTAAAACTTCAAAATTACTTAATCCCTTAGACCTTGCCAACTCAACATAGGATTTTTCCCACTCCTCTTCAAATAACAAGATAAAGAGCTTGAAAAGTAACAGGGTAGGTAGAATTGATAAACAAAGAATAGGAGCGATATATACCAAGTTATCTCCCAAACTATAAAATTGTACAATAAGAATATCGGTTTTTAAATAAACTTGAACAACTACAATTTGAATAAGAAATATAAATGAAAAATCTGGAAATGACTCAAGAATTCTTGCTATTTGCAGAAGAAATTTTTTTATAAATCCCTTTGATAAAAGTGTAATAAATGACAGAACGAATGAAATTATAAGAGATAAAAGTAGAGAAGCAACCAAAATCAGCATTGAGTACTTATAAGGTCCTTTGAAATAATCAAGAAAAGAATAGCGTAAATGCAATTCTGAGGGATTAAATAAATCTTTTAATACCCCGAAAAAAGTTGTGAAAAATAATTGGAGATCCAAGGAGCTGTTAAGTGTAAAGAGAACAGGTGTACAGCTTATTAGAATGATTCCAATTATTCCGAATAAGTATTTAAAAAGTGTTATTGGTAATATTTTCAATAATATTCCTCCAGTTCCATTAAATTATTAACTCAATCTTTTTTTGGACTCAAGAAATACTACCGCTCGGATTTCATCATTGATCTTAATTTATAAAATAATTTTTATAAGCAAAGAAAGTAACAAAAAGAGTGACCAAAAAATAAAGAAGAGATCCCCCAAAAATATATGAAGTACTAGTTACTCGATTAGCAAAACCCATTATAATCCCATCATTAAGATTCAATTTCTCAAATCAAAATATCTATGTAATTTTTTAGCGAAAAGTTGTTCTACTTGTAATACGTGTTAATATTCGTAAAAGTTTCAATTATCTTTGATTTATAACTTTACATAAAAATCTCGGAAAAAGGACGAAAAAAAGCACCGACAAAAGCGATACTAATTTGTTTCCTTTTTTAATTGCTGATTGAGGATGATTTTCGAGTTTTGGAGCTCTGAAAAGAACCCGTTATGTTCATGAGGGCACTGAAAAACTTACGTTTTTAAATTTCTATCGGTTTTTTAAACAAAAACAGGCCACTTCTTGTTCGATTTTGAACAAGAAGTGGCCTGTTTCTTTGATCTTTTATCCTTTTTCTTTTAATAATGTGAGTATTCGCTTGAGATTGACCGCAAATATCACTGTGGCACCTTGTATTCCCATGCCAATTCATACCCGTATCCCTGTTTCAGTTCGCTATTCTTCGCTTCAATTTTATAGCGTAATTTGGCGATTTCTTTACATTCAGTTGTCTGTTGAAATGATTCTTGTTCGGTATGTTCCATCGATTTGATGTTCATAGAGTATGTTTGGCTTTTTGCACCTCCTTTATAACATCCCTCTCGAATC
>NZ_ALJG01000334.1 GCF_000286315.1 Paenisporosarcina sp. TG20
TACTTGGGATGAAAGTTGGGTTAATAACGGGACAAAACGGTTATTTTCGGACATATTCTGTTTACACTATTTGCACATCGTGACACTACATGGTTTATTAGGTCATATGACTTCGCTTAGTGCTTCTGTAAGAAAGGATTTGCGACATTTTTATGATTCTTGTGATGATGATGGAAAGAAAATGTATCATCAAACGATTGAATTACTGTTAGAAAAAGGGCATTTCCAAAGAGACCCTAATTTTTATCCAGAAGCAAACCCTGAATTTGTTCAAGGTCAACAGTTTTTAGATGGCTTTTTTGGAGACCAACGCCCCTTAGCTGCAACCGAAATTATTGCTCTTTCATTTAATATGAAAAAGAAGGTAATGGAAAAAACTCTTTCCATTGGTTTTAGTCAAGTGGCACAATCAAAAGAGGTTAGAAAATTTTTAATGTCAGCACAGCAAGCATCGGACCAGCAGATTCAATCATTAGGTAAAATATTGCATCAAGATAATTTACCAATACCAATGTCTTGGGAAACAGAGGTGACAACTTCTCAAGATTCACCTTTTTCAGATAAATTGATGTTGTATCACATTGGATTCTTATTACAAGTTGCACAAGCTTATCATGGATCAGGATTAGCTTCAGCCATGCGAACAGACCTTGTAAAGACTTATGAGAAAATCATATTGAAAAACCTCATGGTTACAAAAGAGTGGTTCAATTTGATGACTAAAAATAAATGGTTAGAGCAACCACCACTTGCCCCAAATAGAAAAAAGA
Organism: Paenisporosarcina sp. TG20; assembly: GCF_000286315.1. GTDB lineage: Bacteria > Bacillota > Bacilli > Bacillales_A > Planococcaceae > Paenisporosarcina. The sequence continues at coordinate 771 of NZ_ALJG01000334.1, forward strand.
TTGCAAAAGATAAATAATACTAAGCTGCTTATCACGTTTATATAATCATGTTTTTTTCACCGAAGAAGCCAAAATTGTTATGTGCCTCCGAAAATGTTACATATGCTAAATGAAGATAAATTAATGTTGTTCGGTTGTCGGCATTACCAAGAATTAATCGTAAAGTCTCTATGTCTCAATAAGTGAATGTAAAAGCGTCTTGTGATTCCCGCTTCAATTGCAAGTTACAGAAATCTCGAAGCAGATTATTGTTACCTACTTTCCTTCCTGAAAGTGAGAGGAAAATTAAATCATCAACTTCAGAATCAAACGATTCATTCTCAACAGTTAATTGCATTAACACGCGATATGTTTATTTGATAGCGGTATAGTGCGAGCTTTGCGTGATTTAGCGTTGCTTGAACGTATCACGATACTTTTGTTCGTGTGGTTATTATCTTGCGGACTTAACGTCAAAGATCGTTATACGACACATAGAATCTAAAAAAAGAGCTATTGGTCAGCAAACTAAATCAGAATAGCTCAATAATTGTAATTGCTACAACCAATGTATTATTTTATGTGACTGAAAGAATTGTTTCAATTCCTAATAGATGGGCGTATTTTGTTAACGTGTTTGGTTAGATAAGATTTAATGTGCAAGAAAAAAGAGTAACAGTGTTTATTCTAAGTCGTTCAGTTTTGGATCACTTATTCCGGAATAAACGGTCAAATCGAACCTGTTTTATTATCAAAATATACAGCCAAATATAACCCTAATTAGCACCTCATTTCGAGGTGCATTTATAATTAATAAGGATTTTGAAATTAAAAGAGAGTTTTCAAGAAACAATTGAAGGAGTACCTGATGTATATTTCATAAGAAAAAATGCTGTAGAACTAATTAAACTGTTAAAAGAAGTTTTAAGAAATAATGTTAAACAGCAGAAAGAAGGAGAGATATTTAGTAGAAATTTAATTCAACACGGTAACAGCAGACCAGATGAATGGTCAAAAGTTGAATTTTATCAAATACTTTTAATAATTGTGAATTTATGATGAATTTATTATTGAAGATCCCCTTTATCCACTTACCCAAGTCAATTTCCCCATACCATTGAATACGTTGAATACTATAAAAACTAACTGTATATAATGTTTCCACAAAGTTAGAAATCTGGTAGTTTTTTTATCATTACATACGTTAAATACGGTGGAAAAACATACTGTAGATAAAGGCAGATTAGTTCAACAACAGAGACTGTCAAATGATGAATTTAAAATTAACCACCAATATAGGACATGCCAATTTTTATCCTGCTTTTGGAGGTTTGTTCTGTGCGCTCATCAGAGTAGCGATCAGCACGTTGTTCCCAAACGCCGCTAATTGCATCTAATAGCTCATCATTGTCCAAGCCGTTTCGAATTAGCTTGCGTAGATCAAAGCCCGCTGTCGCAAACAAACACGTATAAAATTTTCCATCTGACGATAACCGCGCGCGAGTGCAAGATGAACAGAAAGATTCCGATACCGACGTGATAAACCCAACCTGTGTATCTCTACCTTCATAACGGTATCTTTTTGCTACTTCTCCGAAATAATCCTTGTCCACCGGTTCTAAGTTATAAGCAGATTGAAGTCTTTCGAGAATTTCTTTTTTCGTGACGACTTTTTTAAAGCTCCAGCCATTATCGTTGCCGACATCCATGAATTCGATAAAACGGAGCGTAATACCTCGTTCTTTGAAGTAGGATGCCATAGGCAGAATTTCGCAATCGTTTACGCCTTTTTGGACGACCATATTCACTTTGATTTCAAACCCGACTTCTATTGCATAATTAATCTGTTTTAAAATATGTACCGGGCTGACTCCACGTCCGTTCAGTTTGCCGAACAGCTCGGGATCTAGTGCATCCAAGCTGATGTTCAATCTTCTCAAGCCTGCATCATATAAAGGCTGCGCCAGATGTCCAAGTAACAGACCATTCGTTGTTAGTCCAATATCCTCCACCCCATCAACCGATAAGATTTTCTCCACAAGTTCTGGAAGACCGCGTCGCATGAGTGGCTCTCCACCGGTTAACCGGATTTTCTTGACTCCCAGTGAAACAAACAGCTTTGTCAACCGATGAATCTCCTCAAATGACAGCAAATCTTGTTTTGGCAAAAATACATAATCATCGCCGAAAACCTCTTTAGGCATACAATACGAACAACGGAAATTGCACCTGTCCGTTACAGAAATTCGTAAATCACGAATGGGTCTTCTAAGCTGGTCTTGTAGCGGATAGTCAGTCATGTTCATCACCCTCCCTTCTTATTAATCAGTTGTGTTAATGTTTCTGAAAATAGTTTTATCGTAATGAATTTGCTCTGAATCCACCCATTTGGTCTCCACTTTATCTAAAAACTTCATCACACTTAGTTGTTTATTTAGGACTTCTCGCTTCAAGTCCTTTTTCACACGATGATTCCAAATGCTGAACAACGGAATGTATTCTTCGCTTGTTCTTACAGCGGTCACATCATTTGTCCCTTCAGCCAATTGGATAAGTTCTGTAGTTTCTTTTTGACCGATAAACGGCATATCACACGGCAATACGAGATATTGATCGGCAGGACGCTCGGTCATTGCTGTATAAATACCTGCGAGTGGACCGAGTCCTGAAATTGTTGGAAGATCGATAATCACATCTAATTCATCGGGAAAAAGGGGAATCAGTTCTTCCCTTGTAACGACGACAACGTGATCACAGACAGCTTCTAGTGCGCGACGCACGTGCTCGTAAAAGAACTTGTCATTTATAGAGGCAAAAGCTTTTGGCGAACCGAAGCGCCGTGACATTCCCCCGGCGAGCAAGATTCCGATCGTCTCCATTAGCCGCCACTTACTGGTGGAATAAATGCTACCACGTCGCCACTTTCGATGACGTCTGATGGCAGTGCATATTCTTCGTTTACCGCAATTCGCGCAGAGCTATTTCGGATGCCAGGGTATTTCTCATCGGCCCACTTCCACAAATCTTCCACCGTTTGATTAGAAAAATTGACGCTCTCTTTTGGAATTCCTGTCAGAACTCGAATTCCAGCAAAATAATGCAATTCAATCATACGATTTCCTCCTTAGGCTTTTTCTTCTGATCACCTATCCACTCTTCACCGTCTTCCCAAATTTCCTTTTTCCATATCGGAACAATTTCCTTAATTCGTTCGATAGCGTATTCGTTTGCTTCATATGCAGTTTTGCGGTGAGGAGAAGAAACAGCTATTACAACAGCAATGTCACTGATCTGTAACTCCCCAATTCGATGAGCAATCGCAACACTTGTCCCTTCCCACTTGTCTTCGATTTCTCGTCCTATTTCTGCTAGCTTTTTCTCAGCCATTGGAACATATGCCTCGTACGCAAGATAAAGTGTCCGTACACCTTTCGTCCATTCGCGTACATGGCCGGTGAATAGTGTTACTGCGCCTGCTTCCGGTCGCAATACATAATCGGCGTAAAGTTGAGGGATAATTGGTTCCGTCACCACTTCAAATGCTTTCATTTGTTTCACCTTCCATCCATTTAGCAAACCACTTGTCAATGTCAATCAAACGACTTCGCTCTAAGGTATTTATTCCTTTGAGTTGCACGCCTTCATGGACGATGACCAGAGCGATATTATTAAGCTCCTGCAATGCTTCCCAATCTTGTTGTGATCGAACAAGTACCACTTTTTCAAGCGGGGCTTTTTTAAAGCCTTCGATAAGTAAGATGTCAGGTTTTATTTGGCACGACAGTTCGATAAGCTCCTCAAGATTACCTGTGTTGTTATGCATATGTATCTGTACAACGCCTTCGCCATATGCAAGGGAACTTTGTGCCCCATGATTAAAAAATTGCATGCTGTCTGTCTCTACAGGAGGCAAGTCAAGTGCACCACCGTGCCCGTGATGTTTAATGGTCGTAATCGTTTTGCCATTGTTATTCGCTAAGTCAAGAAACCGCGTTATTAACGTTGTTTTTCCGCTGTTCTTAAAACCGACCACTTGTAACATCTTTACAGTATCCATTTTCCGGTTCCTTCCTCTACACCAAGAAGTAGCACGTCGACTTTGTCGCCTACTTTGAAGCCTCTTGAGCCGCCGGGGAGGACAATGAGTGCATTGCTTCTAGCGATAGAAGAAACAGCGTTTGACTTATTAAATCCTGCAGGTCGTATTGAAGCTCCATCATATACAGCCCTTATAAACCGGCTGAACGGATTTGCTTTTGTGAAATCCTCTGCAAGAAATGCTGTTGTTTGAGGCAAGTATATTTTATCGGCACCCATCATTTTCAGTAGAGCAGGTCGTACGAACAATTCGAATCCGGTAAAACAAGCAGAAGGATTGCCAGAAAGTCCGAATAGATATCGCCCGTTTGCCACCGCTACTGTCGTCACACTTCCAGGACGCATTGCCACTTTATTAAATAGTACTTTCGCTCCCAAACGTTCATAAATGGCCGGCAGAAAGTCAAAATCTCCCACTGAAACACCGCCTGTTGTGATCAAGCAATCCGTTTCTTTCGCAGCTCTTTTCACAATTTCTAAACTTGATTCAAGATCATCTGCAGACAACCCATACATTTTGAAACAGATGCCCATTCGCGCTAGTTGTGCTGCAATCATCGGCCCGTTACTATTACGTATTTTGCCTGGTGCAAGTTGTTCGCTGACATCCAGTAGCTCTGTCCCAGTTGATAGGATTCCGACAACTGGTTGTTTTGCCACTCGGACCTTGTCATAACCAAACGTGGCAAGTAGTGCCACAGTTCCGGGATGAATCAAACTTCCGACTTCGATGATTTCTTCCCCTTCCTTCACGTCCTCACCTTGTAAAGATACATTTTCAAGCGCATCAAATGGCTTACGAATGATAAAGGAATCACCTGATTCTATGGTCTGCTCAAACATGACAATGGCATCTGCACCAGATGGAAGCGGTGCTCCTGTCATGATTCGAACTGCTTCATTTTTGGTTAGGGTTTTATTTGACACTATTCCAGCTCCTATATGATCAACGACACTGAATTCGATACGGTTGTCACCTGTGGCACTAGCAGTATCTACTGACCGAATGGCAAACCCATCATACGGGGAACGATCAAAATGTGGAACATCATGTTCCGCTATGATGGGTTCTGTAAGAATTCGTCCAAAGCTTTCAAAAAGATCCACTGTTTCTTCTCCTAGCGTTTGCGCATGGTCAATTACACGGTTAATTGCTTCTGCTACAGATATGGGTTTACGCTGTTCCATCATCGTCATCAACTCCTTAGTCAATCATGATATACTGAATTTATTCAATCCGGAAAGGATGATTCACTTGTCTGAACTTACTCATTTTAACGAACAAGGTCGTGCAAAAATGGTAGATGTGTCTGAAAAACATGATACGGTCCGAACCGCACGAGCAAAAACATCTATTCTGCTAAACGAAGCTATTTACCATCAGATTAAAGATGGTAGCAATAAAAAAGGAGATGTCTTTGCTGTTGCACAAGTTGCTGGCATCATGTCTGCCAAAAATACGGCTCAAATCATTCCGATGTGTCATCCCCTAGCACTTAGCGGGGTCGATATTAAATTTGAATGGAATGTCGATGAAGAAGCGTCACATTACGAAGTAATTTTGTACGCGGTTGTAAAAACGAAAGGTCCTACTGGCGTGGAAATGGAAGCCCTTACTGCCGCCTCCGCTGCCGCTCTCACAATTTACGATATGTGCAAAGCCTCTGGTAAAGAAATGGTGATTGGACCTACTATGTTGCTTGAAAAAACAGGCGGAAAATCTGGAGATTACATTCGAAGCTGACGATGCTTCGTTAGCTCAAATACAATATGCCGGATTTCCGGTAAAATAAGTCTCTCCATTGCAAGCTTCACTGCCCCGCGGGAACCTGGTAGGACAAAAATAGCTTTATTCGATGCAACTCCTGCCCCTGCGCGGCTAAGAAGTGCTTTTGACCCGATATCTTCTGTAAAGCTTAAGTAACGAAACATCTCGCCAAATCCAGGCATCTCTTTTTCGAAAAATGGCTGAACAGCCTCAAGTGTTACATCGCGTTTTGCAATCCCCGTGCCACCCGTCGTAATAATGGCATCTACACTTTCAATCTTAAGCCACACGGATAGAATTTCACGAATACTTTCAGAGTCATCTTTCCTCACTTCATATGCCACTACTTCTATTTCGTGATCGAGAGCGAGTTGATGCATAAGTGCTCCACTTTGATCGGTGTGCTTTGTCCGTGTATCACTTACCGTTAAAACAGCGATTCTAATCTGCCTATCTAATTGAAATGATTGCGACATTTGGGTAACTCCCTCTCGTATTTAACCGAATAACTGATGATAAAGTTTCCGACCTTCCGAAACATTTCGGATACCATAGATGAGAAGACGACCATTGCCGAACAGTACCATACGGTGATCGAAGATAAATAACTCGACAAAATAAGGTGTACGCTTCACAGGAACTTGCATGTGTCTGCCAATTGATTCTGCGTCGTCTAAGGTAATGGGACGTTGTGGATCAGGCAGTACTTGTACCGCATCTCGTCCGCACAGAACAGCATAGGAAGTGCTTTTTGTCGAATGTAGTGACGGGAATGTCGGCTGAACACCACATGTTTCACAGTGCTCATTTTGAATGCGGGAAATGCCGATATCCAACTGTGTATTTTCCCATAAGTTGAAGTGATGCACTTTTTTCCGCATAGCTTCCCTGTTTCCGCTTAACCACTTCATTGCCTCCGCACATTGAAAGGCAGCTGTGATCTGTACAGCAGGCGAAATGATACCTGCTGTGTCACACGTTTCATTGATAGCGGGAAGAACAGGAATTAAGCAACGAAAGCAAGCCGATTCACCTGGTACGAACGGAAAGATAACCCCTGAGCTTCCAACGCACGCGCCGTAAATCCAAGGTACTCTATGTTTCAAGGCTGCATCATTGATTAACAGTCGTGTTTCAAAGTTATCAGTTGCATCCATAATGAGTGTGCTAACGGCTGCAAGATTTTCGATGAGTTGTGCATCTAGAGTATCAAGATATGTGTATAACTGAACGTTATTACGTATTGCTTTCAGGCGTTTTTCTGCAGCAATCACTTTTGGTAACATGCTGGTTGCGTCGTCTTCTGTAAACAGTTGCTGTCTCTGTAAATTTGAAAGTTCTACATAATCACGGTCGACTAGGTGAATCTCACCAACCCCGGCACGAACTAGTGTTTCAACGATGGCGGAACCAAGGGCACCACAACCTATCACAGCTACAATAGCCGTCTCTATTTGCTTTTGTCCTTTATTACCTATGGGTTTGAATAATGTTTGTCTTGAATAGCGTTCATCCACTGAAAGTCACACCTTCCAATTAACTTAAGGGCTCTCGGTTAATTCCGACATTCTTTTTGTATGCTGTGTAGTAATGTCTGTGAACGTGCCAACATATCGGACATTTTCACCAGTCTCATCTTGCACTGCACTGATGTTTAGCCATTGCAGGTACTCTTCGCCACTCTTCTTCTTATTCCAAATTTCCCCTTGCCACATGCCATGTTTTTCAATGTCTTGCCACATGCCATAATAAAAGTCAGGAGATTGTCTTTCTGACTTCATCAAGTTAGGGTTCTTACCGATGACATCTTCTTCGTCAAAGCCAGTTAGTTTAGTAAAAGCAGGATTAACCTTTTTTATTATTCCAGTAACATCTGTCACTAGAATTCCTTGGCCGGTAGAATTAAATACCTCGGAAGCAAGTGTAAGACGGTCCTGATAAAACATCCATAATACTAAAACTAGACTTGCCAATGCTACTTGAGAAAGTAACATAAAACCAATTGAATATTGGCCGGTAATAGAGTAAATTACTGATAGCATAAGCGGTGGAAAGAAACCTCCAAGGCCGCCCATCATTGAAACAATCCCATTAGCGATTCCAGCCTGTTTGTTGAAATAGAGTGGCACCAACTTAAAGATGACCCCATTACCAATACCTGCGCTAATTGCAATGGCTAAACTGCCTACTGTATAAAGACCAATAGAAGGAGAGAATGCTAGAACAATTGCCGCAATGGTGTAAACAAAAAATGTTCCCATCAACAGTAATAACGGCTGTAGTTTATCTCCAAGCCACCCACCGACTGGACGTAGGAATGTGGCAACTGCAATGAACCCCGCAGTTCGCATTCCTGCATCTACTTTTTCCAACCCAAAATTCATCACAAGGAAGCTTGGTAGATAAATTGTAAATGCAACAAAGGAGCCAAAGGTAATGAAATAAAATAGCGAGAATAACCATAGTTTTTCATTTTTATAGACGCCTTTAATTTGTTCGAAAATTGGTGTTTTGACTTTTGTTTCATGTCGGTCGCCAAAGATGAAATTTAAGGCAACGAACACGAGTAAAAGGATTAAATATAACTTTACTGTTGCTGACCAGCCGATTTGAGTTGCAACTAATGGCGCCGAAAAAGTCGTAATGGCAGTACCAATATTACCTACTCCATAAATCCCATTGACAAGTCCATGCTTTTCCTTAGGATAATATTTCGGCAGTGAGGTTACCCCGACAGAGAACACAGCTCCACCAATTCCAAGGAACAACCCACCAATAATTAGATCCATTACCGAGGAAGCTTCACTTATGTAGAATACCGGGAACAAAAGGAGGATAAAACTGATTAAAAAAATAACACGTGCACCAAATACATTTGCATAATAGCCAAGCGGAATTCGTAAAATAGAGCCAAGTACGACCGGAATTGCTGTCAAGATTGCCAATCTTTCCGGTGGAATAGCGATGTCTTCACTGATAAATGGCATAAGGGAGGAAATGATCACCCACACCATAAATCCTACAACTAAATTCAACGTCTGAAGCGGCAACTGTACCTTCTTAATCATCCAACTCACCTTTTTCACGTGTTTTTCATTACAAATAATTAATATTGATTCCTTGTCTTTATTGTATCCTGTGAAACTATTCTTTTTAATAAGGGAGTCCCCTCACGTTGAAAAGGGAATCCCTTAAAATAAAAGCCCTCTTAAATAGTCCTGTTGATATACGCGAAAAAGCTATGCTTTCTTAGGGCGAGCGATCAGATCCCTCAGGCCAACAGGATGTTGGTCACGAAGGTGTTTCCACCTGTATCCCGCGGGTCTCGACTGTCTCGCTATCCCTCAGCAAAGACATTTGCCGGGCTGTATTCGACTAATGCCTTTGCGACGAGTAACCGCAGGAGCAGAGGTTTTTCAAGCGAGCTAGAAGGCTCTACCGGCGGAAGCGTCCGACTTGTTTCTTTTGTGCATCGCTGCGCTGGCTTCGAAACATAAAGAAAAAATAAAAAAACCACTTCACAAGGAAGCAGTTGGAATTATCTTATGTGATAAGTGTATTCATTTTTGCAAATAGTTTATCTTGATCTACCGCTTTCATAAGCTTTTCAGCCATTGGGAATAATACCGTTTCTTCTTTCACAAAATGGACAGTTAGTACTTCAAATGCTTCACCTGCATTTCCAGCCACTGTTTTAATATCCTCAAGTGAAAACATATCGATATTGTCACGCGTATGGTGGAAGAAATGACCGATATAGCCGTCGATTTCTTGATGTTCTTCTTGAATTCCTACGAGCGGTCCTTGTTCAAAGCCAATATAGGACCCAAGAGCCGGAAAGAAATGTTCTTCCTCTTTATCTGTATGGTTTTTTAACGGTTCAATAAATTGAAATAATAGTTGGCGCAGTTGTTTCAGTTTTTCACGACCGACTTCTAGACTCATATCGTCACTCTCGAACTGTAGGACGATTTCATGCCATTCTTCCATCAGATAGGATAAGTACCTATGCTCGTTTTCGAGCAGGCGCATACCTGGCTCGGTAAATCGCAGTTCTGCATGTTCTGCCAAAGGGAAATCCCTCCCAATTGTTATTTATAAAGTTATTTAAAAGTTTAGTAGTTTTTTCTTCAATGCGTATTCGACCAATTCCGGCCGGCTTTTCAGATTGAGTTTTCCCATAATCTTCGTTTTATGAGCTTCTACCGTCTTAACGGAAATGAAAAGTATTTGAGCAATTTCCTTGTTTCCATATCCTTTGGCAATCAGCGGCAAAACTTCAATTTCGCGCTTTGACAGCATTTCAAATGGATCCGACTCTTTAATCTTTTGATCCTTGTTGACGAACTCACGGACAAGGGAAGTTGCCATTTTAGGATGTATGTAAGTTCCACCGGTGTGGATTGTTCGGATAGCGAGCAGTAGTTCGTCATCTGGGGCGGTTTTCAGCATATAGCCAGACGCCCCGTTTTTCAAGACGTAAAACAAATACTCTTCATCATCGTGCATCGTCAGAATTAGGATTTTCGTGTTGGGGAAATCTTCTTTAATTTTCCCGGTTGCAATTAGCCCACTTTCCCCCGGTGGCATACTAAGATCTAATATAAGAATGTCTGGTTGGTGTTTGGCAACCATCCGATACGCTTCAATACCATCTGAAGCCAATGCAATCACTTCCATGTCCTCTTGGAAGTTCAAAATCATCGAAAATCCGCTTCGTACAATCGCATGATCGTCCGCTATAACAATTTTTATCATTAATTCATCCTTCCTTCCGCAAATCCCCTACTGGCACTTTCAAGCGCACTCTTGTTCCTTTACTGATACCCGATGTTACATCAAAATCTCCATACACAATTTCTGAACGCTCGCGCATTCCAAATAGGCCAAGCCCTGTTCCTAAAGGTTTATCTACAAGTTTAAAACCGATTCCTTCATCTTGCACAATCAATTGAAGTGTATTTCCTTCTTCAAATAGGAACACTTTTACTACTTCCACTTGTGCATATTTAATAGCGTTAAGCAAAGCTTCCTGGCAGACTCTATAAACGACCGTCTCAATTTCACTTCCATAACGCTTTTTTGATATATCCGATCTAAACTCTACAGATAAGCCGTAACTCTTCTCGATTCTTTTGAAATGGGAGCGAAATGCCGCTTCTAATCCCAAATCATCAAGCGCTGCTGGCCGAAGTTCAACTGATAAGTTCCGAATATCATCTAGAAGCCTTGTCATTGTCACTTCCGTCTGTTTCATTTTTTTCAGAATTTCCTCTTTAGAAGGCATGTACTTCATCCCGCGAATGTCCACTAAAGCACTCAGCAACTCTTGCGCTACGCCGTCATGCAATTCGCGCGAAATTCGTTTTCGCTCATTTTCTTGAGCTTCAATTACGTGCTTCATCATTCTATTTTGATACAGTCTTTCCTGTGTCTTGAACTGCTTTGTCATGTTCCTAAGCATAAACACGCGGACACCATTTTCGAAATCAACCGTATGAAAAGTGGCGGTGTAAGGTACAACCCCTTTGTCTTTTGTTTCCAAATATACTTGGAAAGAAGAAAAGTCATCCGGGTGAGAACTGCTTAGATAACAGTTGAGGCATGTATGGAGATCTGTATCACTCGTGTACCCTCTGCACGACTGGCAGAGGGCTTGTTCGGCTCCTTGCAAGAGCTGTTTCAGCACTTCAGGATCTACAATCTTTTCCGCTGCAGGATTTATGGCTATGGCCTTTCCTTCTATGTCAAAAAAGAAAATGGCTTCTGTGCTGTTTTCATACGTTTTCATCATTAAGGAATTCAATTGGTTTTTCTTTGTAGCCATCAACTAGCACCCATTCCTTCCCGTCCAGGTTTCCAATTCCCTGCTCAATCATTTCCAGCATGTGATGCAGTAACTTTTCCGTCATCATGCGATCTTCACGAAAGCCTCCAAGAAGCACACCCGCAACACGCCCTTCATGCCATAACGGTAGGGCACCGATACTTTCCAATTTTTCAAATGTCAAAATCGGATAATTAAACAAATTTTCATTTTCCACAGATTCAGAAATTGACTCTAGCAAAAGTGGTTTCCCCGTCTTGAAGACAATACCTGCCACTCCTCTTCCTGATTGAAGTACAATCTGTTTGAAGCGATTATTTAGATTCCCTGAAGCATATTTCCATTTCAGTTCAAATTGATTTTCCGCGTTGTCAACTAGCGCTACCGCTATTAAATCGCAACCAGTTGTGGAGCGGATTAATTCGATTTCCAATTGGTATTCATCTTTATTAGTCGTCACAATAATATCTCCTATTAAAAAAAGAGGTGAATACCTCTTTTCATTTTAGTTTGCTTTATGTTTCCTGTATAGGATATAACTTCTACCGACATAAATCAATGGAACGCTCCAGACATGTACGAGTCGTGTAAATGGCCAAAGTGCAAAAATAGCAAAACCAGCAAGTACATGAATTTTAAATGACATTGGCACCCCAGACATTAACGCAGGATCTGGACGTAGAAAGAACAAATCACGGAACCAAACCGAAATCGAAGAACGATAATCGAATTCAGGCTGAACAACATTTGTTACAAGTGTAGCGTACATTCCCATAACGACGATGAATAGAAGCAAGGAATTAACAACTAGATCGGAAGCTGAGCTTAACATCCGGACGCTTCGTATCGTAAAACGTCTAAATGTCAGGATGATCATTCCTAGAAGGGTCATAAAACCGAAAAATCCACCAACATAAATGGCCCCGATGTGATAAAGATGATCATTAACGCCGACTGCATGCATCCACGATTTCGGGATTCCAAGGCCTGAAACATGACCCAAAATAACTGGGATAATACCCAGATGAAAGAGAATACTGCCAATCATCAATTGTTTCTTTTCAATAAATTCACTTGATTTTGCTGTCCAGTGGAACTGGTCTGTCCGGTATCTGTATATATGACCGAAAATAAATATAGCCATACAAATGTAAGGGAATATAACCCATAAGAATTGGTTAACCATGTTGGGCTGGATCCCCCTGTTCTATACAAACCTTAAATGTTTCCCGCAGTCCCTTCACGAGATGAAAGTAAGGACTTTCTTGTTTTTTAAGTGAATTCAATAAATGGAAGGTTCCATCCTCAAGAACGGCAATTAACATCCCAAAACTTTCAGGTGCTCTCGGATCTCCAATCCATTCTGCCGCGTACAGAAACTCACACATAAGTGGAAGAAAATCCGATAACTCCTCCTCCGGCATTTCCAGACCGAACATCTCATACATGACTTTTAATTTAGCAAGCATTTGACCACGTTCTTTAGCGTCTTCAAATTTGAAGTATGTCATGAACAATGTACAATCTTTTTGGAAATCAAAGGTTTCAGTATACAGTTCTTTAATAACATCCAGATTTGGATTTTCAAATAAAGAAAAATACATTTTTACGTGTTCATAAGCTGGATGGGTCGAATCAAAAGTATCTTCAATTAGTGATGGGTGAAAGTTTAACTTTTTGGGATAAGAAAGCTGATGGGCAAAAAAACCGAATGAATGCTTATAATCATATAATTTTTCTAGATTAATCACGCCATATACCTCCGTAGAAATTTTCTTCATATATTTCTTTTCCTGTTTTCATAGCTGTTCCAGTTAGGCTTTGACCCGGGCTCGGACTCGCTGGCCCACAACCATCACATGATCCTCCTGTATCTCCTCCCATTCCTCCACTTTCATAACCTTCTGATCCTTGTGCACGGTAAGGATTATTCTGTCCTTCTTTATGTGATGTAGGAATGACGAACCGATCATTGTATTTAGCAATGGCGAGTAAGCGGTACATTTGTTCTGTTTGATGGGCTGTCATACCGATACGCTCCAAGCGGCTATTATCAAATTCTTTACCTGAAGATAATGCACGCATATAAGATCGCATCATCGCCATCCTTTGAAGAGATTTCTTGACAGTTTCTGTGTCTCCAGCCGTCAGCATGTTTGCAAGATACTGGATAGGTGTGCGCATTTCTTCAATCGCCGGGAAAATCATATCCGGATTTTTGATAGAATCTTTCCCTTCAAAATAGTTCATAATTGGGCTTAGAGGCGGCACATACCACACCATCGGCAACGTACGGTACTCAGGATGGAGCGGAAATGCCAATTGATGTTCAATCGCAAGTTTATATACTGGCGAGTTTTGTGCGGCTTCGATCCAATCTTCCGAGATGCCATCTTTCTTTGCTTGCTTAATCATTTCAGGATCATTTGGGTTTATGAATATGTCGCATTGTGCTTTGTAAAGATCTTTTTCATTTGGTGTAGAAGCTGCTTCTAAGACGCGGTCTGCATCGTACAAGAGAACACCGAGATAACGGATTCGTCCAGTACATGTTTCCGAACAGACAGTTGGCAGACCCGCTTCCACGCGAGGAAAGCAGAATGTGCATTTTTCAGCTTTATTTGTTTGCCAGTTGAAATAGACTTTCTTGTAAGGACAACCCGTCATACAATAGCGCCACCCTCGACAAGCTTCCTGATCAACGAGCACAATGCCATCCTCATCCCGTTTATACATTGCACCTGAAGGGCATGATGCTACACAGCTCGGATTGAGACAGTGTTCACAAAGTCTCGGCAGATAGATCATGAAAGATTTTTCAAAGTTGAATTTAATCTCTTCTTCGATTTTCTGGATGTTCGGATCAAGCGGACCAGTTATGTGCGCTCCGGCTAAATCATCTTCCCAGTTCGGACCCCATTCAAGGTCCATTTTTTCGCCAGTGATTACGGAATGCGCGCGCGCAACGGGTGAATGCTCTAGCTCACCTGCATTTGTTAAGTGTTCGTAATTATACGTCCAAGGTTCATAGTAATCTTTCATTTCTGGCATATCAGGATTATAGAAAATTTTCCCAAGAGCTACTTTTGATAATTTATTACCTGATTTTAGTTCCAGTTTCCCTTTTCGAAGTTGCCATCCACCTTTGTAGAGTTCTTGATCTTCCCAGCGTTTTGGATAACCTATACCAGGTTTTGTCTCTACATTGTTGAACCACATATATTCTGCACCTTTACGATTCGTCCAAGTAGTTTTACATGTTACGCTACAAGTATGGCAACCGATGCATTTATCCAAATTCATGACCATTGCAATTTGCGCTTTAATCTTCAAGCCAGTTGACCTCCTTCATTTTCCGTACTGCCACGTATTCATCACGCTGGTTACCAATCGGTCCATAATAATTGAATCCGTAACTGAGCTGAGCATAACCGCCGACCATCTGTGTCGGTTTAAGGTGGATTCGGGTTGGTGCGTTATGACTACCGCCACGTGTATCGGTAATCTCTGACCCGGGTACATTAATGTGTTTATCCTGAGCATGGTACATGAACATTGTTCCTCGGGGCATGCGATGACTTACAACAGCACGCGCTGTGACAACACCGTTGCGGTTATATACTTCCAACCAATCATTATCATTAATATTATGTGCGTCCGCATCTTCGTTGTTGAGCCAAACTGTTGGACCACCACGGAACAATGTCAACATATGTTGATTATCTTGGTAAGTAGAGTGAATGTTCCACTTGCCGTGTGGTGTTAAATACCGCAACACAAGTGAGTCCACTCCGCCTTTCACTTGCTTATCATTCGGACCGAAAACCATTGGTGGTAATGTTGGTTTATAAATAGGCAATGCTTCTCCGAACTGTTGGAAAATTTCATGATCAATATAGAAATGCTGTCTACCTGTTAATGTCCGGAACGGAACTAGACGTTCAATATTTGTAGTAAAAGGTGAGTAGCGACGCCCTAACTTGTTTGAACCACTAAATACTGGTGTTGGTATGACTTCACGCGGCTGTACTGTGATGCTTTCAAATGTGATTTTCTCTGCTGCTCGATCTGCTGAAATATCTCTCAGTTCAACACCTGTATCTTTTTCAGCTTCTGCATATGCTTTTTGAGATACTCGACCGTTAGTAGCAGACGATAGATTCAAGATAGCATCCGCTACTTGACGTGCTGTCTGAATTTTCGGTAAGCCGTTTTTAATTGTTTCATCAAAGAAAGTACCGTTAATTTTTTTAAGTTCTTCATATTCTTCGGCTACTGAGAAGCTGACACCGTGTGCGCCGGTTTTTCCGGTAGCTAAATTTGGTCCCAGCGTAATATACTTGTCATAAATTTGTGTATAGTCTCGTTCTACAATGCTGAAGTTCGGCATTGTTTTACCTGGGATGGCTTCGATTTCCCCTTTTGTCCAGTCTTTTACGAGGCCCATTGGCTGTGAAATTTCACTCACGGTATCATGTGCGAGCGGTGTAGTGACGACATCCTTGTAAACACCTGGCAGATGGGTTTTCGACATTTCCGAGAATTTTTCCGCCAGTTTCTTGTATATGTCCCAATCAGAGCGAGATTCCCATAGCGGATTGACCGCTGGATTGAACGGATGGACAAATGGATGCATATCAGTAGAAGACAAATCGGTTTTTTCATACCAAGTTGCTGCTGGCAGCACGATATCCGCATATATTGGTGTGGATGTCATACGGAAGTCGATTGCAACCATGAGATCGAGCTTTCCTTCCACATCTTCACGCCAAACGATTTCTTCTGGTTTTTCTTCTACATTTGGTGTGGCAAGAAGTCCGTCAGATGCTCCAAGTAAATGCTTCATGAAATACTCTTGCCCTTTTGCTGAACTTGAAATAAGATTCGAGCGCCAAATAAAGAGAGTACGCGGGAAGTTTTCAGGTGTGCCCGGGTCTTCGACAGAAAATTTAGCTTCACGTGATTTAACTTGTTCAACTGTATGCTTGATAATTTCTTCATTTGAATGTTTGCCTTGCTTCGCCGCTTCCTCTGCAAACAATAAGCTGTTTTTATCAAATTGAGGATAGGAAGGCAACCAGCCAAGACGAGCCGCTAGTACGTTATAATCAGCTGGATGCTGATAGCGAACATCACCTCCGAGTGGTGATTTAAGTGCATCTACACCACTTTCTTCATATCGCCACTGCTCTGTTGCAAAATAAAAGAAAGATGTAGCATTTTGCAGACGTGCTGGACCTTGCCAATCTTTTGCGAAAGCAATCGTCGACCATCCCTCAATTGGACGACATTTTTCCTGTCCGACGTAATGTGCCCAGCCTCCACCATTGACTCCTTGTGAAGCAGTCAGCATGACCAAATTCAAAATCGAACGGTAAATGGTGTCACTATTAAACCAGTGGTTGATTCCTGCACCCATGATAATCATGGAACGTCCACCTGTATCAATGGCATTTTGTGCAAATTCCCGTGCTATCTGAACAACGATTGATGCTTTTACGCTCGTCACTTTTTCTTGCCATGCCGGTGTGTAATGCGAGTTCTCATCATAGTAATCCTTTGCATTATACGGGCTGTCGATTCGAGCAATCCCATACTGGCTCATCATAAGGTCAAAGACAGTGGCCACAATACGTTCCGTTCCATCAGCAAGTGTCACTTTCTTCACCGGAATGATTCGTTTAAATATACCGTTCCCTGCATTATCAAAATATGGGAAGACTATTTCTACCCATTCTTCTCCATGTCCTTCTACACTGAGTGCTGGTTTGACTTGTGTACCGTCTTCACGCTCGAGAATCAAGTTCCACTTTTTGTCCTCTTCCCAGCGCTGTCCCATTGTGCCATTAGGAATCATCATTTCATTAGCTACTTCATCGAAAATGACAGGCTTCCACTCAGAATGCTGAGACGTGTCGCCTAAATCACTTGCCCGAAGGAAACGTCCGCCTTTTAAAGTATCTTCATGTGGATCAAGCAGAATCATGAATGGCATATCAGTGAATTGCTTAGCGTAATTAATGAACATCGGCTCTTGACGATCTTTATAAAATTCATCCAAGATTACATGCGTCATAGCTTGTGCTATTGCGGCATCGGTTCCAGGATGTGGTGCGAGCCAGTTATCAGCAAATTTTACATTTTCCGCAAAATCTGGCGCTATGGAAACGACTTTTGTTCCTTTATAACGGACTTCTGTCATGAAGTGTGCATCCGGTGTGCGCGTCATCGGCACGTTCGATCCCCACATAATTAAATAACCGGCATTATACCAATCCGAAGACTCCGGTACGTCTGTTTGTTCACCCCAAATTTGTGGAGAAGCGGGCGGAAGATCGGCATACCAGTCGTAAAAGCTCAGCATTTGTCCTCCCAACAGAGAGATAAAGCGAGCCCCTGAAGCATAGCTGACCATTGACATTGCTGGAATAGGTGTGAACCCGGCAATGCGATCAGGACCATATTTTTGAATCGTGTAAATTAATTGAGCTGCAATAAGTTGCAGTACATCGTCCCACTCTACGCGGACATGTCCGCCTTTTCCGCGAGCCGATTTGTAAAACTGGGCTTTTTCTGGATCTTCAACGATACTTCCCCAGGCTTCAACGGGATTCGGGTTAGCTTTAAGGGCTGCTTTCCACAAGCGCCATAGTTTTCCGCGCATGTATGGATATTTCACACGTAAGGGACTGTATTCATACCACGAAAAGGTTGCTCCTCGTGGACATCCACGCGGTTCAAATTCCGGCATGTCCGGACCACATGAAGGATAATCTATCTGCTGATTTTCCCAGGTGATGATTCCACTTTTCACAAACACTTTCCAACTACATGAACCTGTGCAGTTTACGCCATGTGTCGTGCGGACCACTTTATCGTGTGACCAGCGTTGTCGATACATATTTTCCCATTCTCTACTTTTTTCTTCTAGGATTGACCAGTTGCCTGAATAGCTCTCTATTGGTTTAAAAAAATTGAGATTAAATTTTTTCTTCATCTTTACTATCACTCCTTTTCAAAATGAAAGACATTAAGGGTAATAACTTAATTCATTCGTATAGATTCATTATGAAAGCCACTCAATCTAGTTCCCATTAGGGAATGTCCTATTGAACTACTAAAATTCCCTTGTTCCTAAAGATAATATGAAAAAATTCCCATTATTTATTAGGAAAGCTTAAGGTTGCAACTGTTCTGTCATCCTACCTTTTTCGATTCGTATACAACGTTTCGCGAGTTTTTGCGCATCTTCTATTCGATGTGTCACTAAAATGACTGGAATGCTCCACAGTTCGTGTATCCGCAACAGTTCAGATTGGCAGCGACTTCTTGTTTCATCATCAAGTGCTGAAAAGGGTTCATCCAAAAGTAGTAAATCTGGTTTGGCAGCAAGTGCTCGTGCAAGTGCCACTCGTTGCTTTTCACCACCCGAAATTTGGTGAGGATATTTTGATAAGAGCAAGGAAATGTCGAGAATTTTTGTCAGTTCACTTATATGCGCTATATCATTGTTCCGTGATGTAGCATATAGAATGTTTTGTTCAACAGAAAGATGAGGAAACAGTGCATAATCTTGAAACAAATAACCGACTCTCCGCTTTTGAATTTTTAAAGGTTTTTTACTTTCCTTATAAAAATCCGTGCCATGCAGGGATATCCCTCCTGCATCTGGTTGCATAATACCAGCGATGCAATTGAGTAAGGTTGTTTTTCCTGATCCGGATGATCCGACAACTGCTACTATTTCTTTCCCCATCTGAAACTGCATGTGCAATTCAAACTGCTCCAATTGTTTGCGGAAATCCACATTCAACATCCGCGTCACTCCCTTCCAATACGGTAAGCATTTTTTTTACGCCAGTAATTCACCCATGTTATGGCCGTGACACCTACTGCTGAAATTACGATGACCCAAAATATGGCTTTCTCCATCTCTCCCGCTTCATATGCAAAGTAAATGGCGAGTGGAACCGTTTCCGTTACTCCAGGAATATAACCCGCAATCATAAGTGTTGCTCCAAATTCACCAATGCCTCGCGCAAAGGAAAGAATCAAGCCCGCCAGTATACCCGACCAAGCAAGCGGGAACGTGATGGTCCGAAAAATACGCCACTCTGAAACTCCCATTGTCCGAGCAACGTTTTCCCAACGAGGATCTACTTTTTCAAAAGCAGCCATCACACTCTGATACATAAGTGGAAGTGACACAACAAATGAAGCGATTGCAGCACCAACCCATGAAAATACGATTCGAATGCCAAATAAATCCTCAAGCAGTTTACCGAAGGGACCATTCATGCCAAATAACACAATAAGTCCGAAACCAATAACAGTCGGGGGCAACACAAGTGGTAAGAGAATCAAAGCGTCGATGACACTTTTTCCAAAAAAATCGTATCGGCACATGAAACGAGCGAGAATGAGGCTTGTGAAAAATACAAGAATTGTTGAAATCGTTGCTACTTTCAGCGACAAGAAAAGGGGCGATAAATCGTACGCAATCATGAATTATCCCCCTTTAACCTTAATAAACCCGTATTGTTCAAGAATTTTCTGGCCTTCTTTTCCTGTTAAAAATGTCAAAAATGCTTCCGCCACTTCCCTGTTTTGGGATTTTCCAGCTATGCCTGCTGGATAAATAATTGGAAGCTTACTTTTAGGTAGTTCGCTGATAATTTTGATGTTTTGCGATACCTTGGTATCAGAGAAATAGATAATGCCAAGCCCAGCATTGCCACTCTCTATATATGTAAGCACCTGGCGTGCATCTTTGGCATATATCATTTTCCCTTTCAATGCTTCCCACAACGCAAGACTGTCGAGTGCTTGTTTTGTATATTCACCAAGTGGAACGCTTTCCGGTTCACCGATTGCGATGGTTTCATGAGTAGACAACAACAACTGAGAAAAATCATTACTTTCTGCGTGATTTAATGAAGCGAGCACGAGCCGATTTTCTGCAAAAGGTACGACAGTTTCTTGTATGATCAACCCGTCATCAGACAGTACATGCATATCTTTAAGGCTCGCAGACAGAAACACATCTACAGGTGCCCCTTGATGAATTTGGCTTCTTAATTTTCCTGATGAAGCAAAGTTAAACATCAATTTAGTGTTCGGTTGTACTTTGCCGAATTCAACTTCTATAGCTAACATAGCTTCTTTGAGACTGGACGCAGTTGAAATGACAAGTTCACTGTCACTATCTGTAGAAGGTTTCCCACAAGCTCCGAGTACGGCTAACATCAATATGAGAATCATATTTTTCATACATTATCTCCTTGGTCATTAAATGTAATGAGTCGCAATTCAGTCAATACACTTGACGTGAAAAGCGACTCCTATTTTATATAGTCTGTCTTACACGATCAAAAAGAACGTTATTCTCAAGGTGAATGTGATGAAATGTATCTGCTTCAAGGTCCGCTAGTCGTTTTAATACGAGTCGGTGTGTCCCGCATGCTTCTTCAGGCGGTTGAAAGTTATTAGTAATTTCATTCAGTTCCTTTAATAAGTTCCCTGCATTTTCATGCTCGTCTTCAAGCTCTGTCAAATGAGGTTTTAACAAGTTTGCAGTATCGATAGATGGATTTAGGAAAAAATCTTTTATTAACGGAAAGACGTTATTGTCTTCATCATCTGTATGTTCGAGTAATTCTCGTTTCAAATGTTTAAAGATTTCGTTGACTCTGATGATATGGGGGTAACGCTCTCCATGGACTTTTACGAGCTTCGTAACGTATGGAGTGAGTGCTGGAAGTTCTTCACGTAATTTTGCATGATATTTTTCTTGAATATGAACTATTAGTTCCATAGGCTCTAGTGAAGAAGGTTTTTTTCTATCATGTTGTACTTGTTTTTTTTCTACTTCGAGGACTTGTGCCATAACCTCTTCCACGTCGAGTCCGCGTTCTTTTACTGCTTGATGTAAGGGGATTTTCCCGCCGCAACAGAAATCAATGCGTAATTCGCGAAACAAATCGCCGGCTTTTGGAACATCTTTTACAATATTGGCTACTGTTGTATCTATAGTTAAACTCATCATATATTCCTCCTGTGAGTAATTTTTATTCAATTAAAATACTAAATGGTTAGACCATTTCAGCCAATCAGGGACTTCCCTCTTTCACTTATGGGAATGTCCTAAGAGGAAAATTCTTCTAACTTCCTGTGATATACTAAAAAAAATTGAATGATAGATAGAAAGGGTGTTAGAAACATGTCTGGACCATCATTGCGACAAAAACATGCTCACCACGCAATTCATCAAGGCGGACTGTCGGGTGCCATTACAAAAACCGATGAAATGGAAGAGTTGTTAGCAGCAAAAGAATTTGAAGTAGCACGTCAAGCTGCAGATCACTTACTTGAATATTGGGAAACACGAATCATTAGTCATGCTGACGCAGAAGAGGAAGACTTTTATAAAGAAGTGGTAGAGCAGAATCCCGATCTCACAGAGGTTGTAGTAAAATTAACACGTGATCATGACCTATTGCGAATTATTGCAACAGATATAAAACAAAAGCTCAATGATGTTGGCCTCACTCTTGAAGTAGTGCAGCAATTCCACGCACTTCTAGTAATTAATGCCATACACAGTCGCGATGAGGAACGACTTTTACTCGGAGAACCAATGATATGACAAAAATTGATGGAGAAAAATTCGGTATTATTGGACGCAATAGCCTCTGCTCTTGTCAAAGTGGAAAAAAATATAAAAAATGTTGCGGTACAAAAGAAGGCACTGATCGGTTTAATGATGAACTTGATCAAGCAATGCAAAAAGTGTTGCAAGATTTCTTTGAAAATAATCCGCATCCATCAGAGCAAAAGGCATTACTCGCTTGGAAAGACAAAAACGAGGATCTTCTTGTACCGCTTTACGGCAAAGAAAAATCAGGCAGTATTATCGGTGATATCTTTTTCTTCCTTGAGCGTGTAGATATTTGGAATTCATTTATCAATAGAAAAATTCTAAAAGAAGAACGTTACAAGATTCGAAAAATTCTTGAAGGTTGGTTAAATCCCGTTTTTCTAGTGGGGAAAATTCTTTCTGTGACTAATTATCAAGCACAAATACAAGATTTGTTATCGGAAAACGTACTTCAAATAGATGTTAATGAGTCGTTTCCAGTTGAATCTGGAAATGTAGCTATCGGCTTTTATTTACCGGATATAATTCACTCGGATCGATTGATGGTACTAAATAGTGTGACTGTGGCTGTAGAAGTAAAAGAAGAAGCCATTCAGAAATTAAGCGATATGTACCGTTCTTCAGAAATTGATACGGTACAAGGATTTTACAGAGAAAATATCATTACGTTATATCAACTTTTTAGCACTGGTCTGAGCGCTAGTCACTATGTATCAAGTGAAGTAATTGAAGCGGTGAATGCACTCGAGCAGTTCTTGATTGAGGAAGATTTGAAGAGTGACGAATTAATTGAAGGATTCTTCCATTATCTCGAACTTCAGCCTAACGTGCCAAATGCGGCAATTGCAGGTGCCGTTCAGTTTGGAATCGACTATAAACTTCTTAAATTTGAATGGAGTAAAGAGAAAATTGCTGATTACTTCACAGAGGATTCAACCGAAATCAATATGTTTGCAGAAAATCTACGTGCGTTTTACAGTGAAGCATTAACCAATGAAGATGAAAAAGAAGCGACCTATGCTTTTGAAGTGGGAACTGATCCGAAAACAAATGAATATCAGAACTGGCAGCTACTTATGCATCTGAAAAATTTAACGATTACAAGTGATATTGTGTTGAAACGCCACATGGATTACTATCATGGTGAACCATATGTTCCGAAATCTAAAACAGAAGAAGCTCAGCTCCTCGCCTATGAGGCATATGCCAATAAAACAGAAGGATTGAGGGCTGAAAAATCACAAAAAGTACACCAACTCCATTCACGAATTGTGGATGAGTTTTTACTTGCTGCGGATGTTGAATCGAACAACAATGAACGTGAGAAATTATTAATACAAGCAATTGCTAATGGTAAAGCAGATTTCGAACCAGATATGGATGTAGCTTGGCTTTATGTTCCGAACCGCCCCTATTTGCGTGCCCTTTTTCTACTTGGGATTCATTATTGGCAACAAGGACGTTTAGAAGAAGCTTTTAAAGAATTTTACAGGTTGCTACAACTGAATCCTGGGGATCATCAAGGAGTTCGTTATGTAGCGATGTCCACGTTAATAGCACTTGGACGTTTGCAAGAAGCGGATAGCATTATCAATCACTATGAAGACCAGCAAACAGATAACGCTTTTTATGCATGGTTTAAATGGCTGATTCAAATGAAGAAGACAAACTTGCTTTCATCAGCAACGCAGGAAGCTTTTTTAGAAGCAGTTGATAAAAACCCTTATGTTAAGAAACTAGTGGATAAGCGTCCTAAAGCTAATCCATATCCAAAGTCGATCATTCTCTCTCCACGCTCACCGGAAGAAGCAAAGCTAATTTGGACATTTTTAGAACCAGGTTTATAAACTTGAGATCTAATATCGAACCATTTTAACTATGGAACTGGTAAATGTAAGTACATGTTCCAACTGATAAAGTCTATCTAATGAATACACATATGAATAGAGAAAAAACCCGTTGAAAATTAACTATTCAACGGGTTTTTCATGTAATATTTATACTCGATGGTTGTCAGCTTTCCAGGTTACAATGGCTTTCTTAATCTCATTTGGCTTAAGATTTTCTTTCACTGCGCGTTCACAAAGAGTTGGAAACTCCTTTTCATCAGCAAAACGTAAGGCAATGATTTGTCCACTGCTTAGATCTGGATCTAATAATTTACCTGTTAAAACAAAATGACGTAAATTCTCTTCCGCTCGAATAGCTCGATCTTGGCTTTTCATTGGATATAATCTGACAAGGATTGCAATAATAATAATGCTCGCGACCATCAGTAAAAGTAAGATAGATTGTAAAACATTATCTCCTGAATTAAGTGAGCGAACCATATTGATAATAGAAACGACCAATGTCACAAGCAATAAACCTAATAGAACATAATGATAAAGGGGATGCATTCTTACGTGTGTCTTATAATCTTGATTTGTCATAATAGACTCCTTCTGTCTCTTTTTTATTTATTGCTATTCCCATTTAAATGTGTAACTTGCTATTATGAATGCTCCTACAAGCCAACACCCCAATATTAGAGCATTTGAACCAAGATCCATAAAAGGTGTTCCTACATTCATCGTTTCACGCAAAGCATGGCTTAAATGAGAAATCGGTAATACGTTCACAATCGGTTGAAGGTAATCTGGCATATCACGTATAGGGAAAAATACGCCCCCTAAGAACAACATAGGAAAAGATAAAAAAGCAGCGATTGGTGAAGCACTTTCAGGTGTTTTTGCAATTCCAGCAATGATAAATCCAATCGCCATAAAGGCAAGTGTTCCTAAAATAACAAAGGTAATTAGACTTAACCAGGATCCGTTCACACTAATTCCAAAAACTAGGTTGGCCACAGCTAATACGATAAGTGCCTGCATTCCATTTAACATTAATCTTGCAGTAATTTGTGCGGCGATAAATGTGGAAGCTTTTAACGTGGTCCCTTGCATTCTTCTTAAAATGCCGCGCTCTCTCCAAGCGGCAATCTGCCCTGCAACTCCGTTCATATTGTTACTCATGATCATCATGGCTAGAATTCCTGGCACTAAGAAATCAATATATTTTAAATCCAACGATTCGACTCCGCGTGAATCGGTTACAATGCTTGGTGTGTAATTCGCTTTTTCCTTACTAATCCCATCAACAACACTGCTAACTATTGTTAAGCCCACTTGTGAAAAAGCAAGGTTTGTTTCATTGTAATACACTGGAATCTCAAAAGACTCAGTGTTTCCTTTCTCCTTCATCATTTCTTCATAACCTTTTGGGATAATAACAACTAGTTGAAGATCTCCTTTTTTCACTTGATCTAACGCTTTCTCTTCGCTAATGCTTGATTCAAGACGAATGGCATCATTGTTGGCAAGTACTTTAAAGAATTCTTTCGACTGCATCGTTTGATCTTGATCCACTACACCAATAGAGACAGAAATGCCAGTTCCATTTCCTAAAAAACTGCCAAGCATCACCATTAGAAATATTGGGAATGCGAGTGTCCAAAATAACACTTGGCGATTTCGAAGGAATATACGTAGCTGGGATAGAGTTAATTGCCAATATGCCTTCATTCTTCTCTCAGACTCCTTCCTGTCATATGAATAAAGACGTCTTCTAACGTGGATGTTCTAGTTTGAAGATCCGTCAATTTCAAGTTTTTTAAAGAAGTCAATTGTATTAAACTAATCAATGTAACCTGAAGATCGTCGGTGTACAGAACATATGTATCTTTACGATTGCCTACTTGTTTCACTCCATTAAGCGATTCAAGCTCATCCTTCAGAAACTCTCCTTCAAATTGAAACTCTACCGCACTATCAGACTCTAAACTTTTCACGAGTCCAGAAGGCGTATCTAAAGCAATGAGATTGCCTTGATCCATGATAGCAATGCGGTCACAAAGAACATGAGCTTCGTCCATATAATGTGTGGTTAATACAGTGGTCTTGCCTTTTTCTTTTAATTTCAAGACAATATCCCATAGCGTTCGTCTAGCCTGAGGATCGAGACCAGTCGTCGGTTCATCCAAGAAAAGTATCCAAGGATCATGAACCAGAGCAAGCGCAATCGCCAAACGTTGTTTCTGACCACCCGAAAGAGTCTTGATTCGGCTCTTGGTTTTTTCTGTTAAACTCATTTCCTCAATTAGCTCAGGAATGGATACGTTTTTTTGATAAAAACTTGCGTATAAGCGAAGGATTTCTTCAACAGTAAGTAGTTCGAATAATGTTGTAGATTGTAATTGAATTCCGATTACTTCTTTGACTTTCTTTAAGTCTCGTGAAATATCAAATCCACCGATAAATGCTGTTCCACCATCAGGTTTTCGCAGGCCCACCATCATCTCTAACGTTGTTGACTTACCTGCGCCATTTGGTCCAAGTAGGCCAAATATTTCCCCTTTTTGCACAGAAAATCCAATCCCATTAACAGCTGTAAAGCTACCGTATTTCTTAACAAGGTTTTTCACTTCAATCATTGTTTCTTCCTGATTTTGCATTCTTCACACTCCCACTATGTATCTATAATAATATTGTTTTCTAAATATGAATAATCTATATGAATCTTCTTTGTTGAACAATTTTCTATTAAAGGGGTACACTGAAAAACTTATTGTGATCAAAAAGTATTATTCTTAATGAGTCAATTTCATAAATAAAAGTATAGTAATAATATCTTAACAAAGTTGATTTCCGCTCCATGCGGACGCTTTCCGTGGGGCACGGCTTCAATCTCCTCGTCAC
>NZ_ALJG01000335.1 GCF_000286315.1 Paenisporosarcina sp. TG20
CTATCGGATTTGATCGGCATTTTACGCCGACTTGTGTACGGGAGCATTCCTATCGGTACGATAGCTACGATTCCAAGCACGAAACACTAAAATATACACGCCCTCGCGAATGTGCGAATTGTCCGTTAGCTCACGACAGCTTGTGTCAGAAAGTGTACAAGATGAAAATCACGAAGGATCTTCGAATATATACAGCACCGGCAAGAGGTTCGCTTAAATGGAAATTGCTCTATAAGGAACGAAGTTCCGTTGAACGTGTGAATGCCTATTTAAAAGGATATTTTCTTTTGAACCAGATTTACCATCGTACGGGTAAGAAAGCCAAAATGCATGTTGATTTGGTTCATATTGCTTACAATGCTTCCAAACTAGCAATCGATCGACAATCATCCACGATTCTGTTCTTCTATGATTTTTTAAAAATACGTATTATGAAATCGATTCATCTATAAAAAATTATTTATAAAATTACTAGAGATATTAACATGGTAACGGTCGAACTGTCACTAAAATTTAAAATCTACATAAGAAATAGTTGTATATCTTATAGATCATAAAGATACTACGTATAGAAATGGGAGCAGTTAAATAAAAAAGTAGCAAAAATAATATGGAGAATTTTTAATGGAGTAAAAAGATGAATAATAAAGCAGTAAGTTTAATTAAAAATTTTTCGTATACTTTTACATCGAACTTAATTTCAATGATAGTGTCAGTATTAATTATTTTAATATTGCCCAAAGTATTAGGCTTAGAGGAATATGGTTATTTCCAGCTGTTTATTTTTTATGCCTCTTATGTTGGTATTTTTCATTTTGGATGGAGTGACGGTATTTACTTAAGGTATGGAGGATTACATTATAAAGAGTTAAATAGCAAATTATTTACCAATCAATTTGTTATGTTGGTTTTATTTCAGGCATTAATTTCGCTTATTATTGTAATTACATCGAACTTATTAATTGACGATGATAAAAGACTATTTATTATATATATGATTTCATTATTATTAGTAATTGTTAATTCTCGATATATGATTATACATATTCTTCAGGCTACAAATCGGATAAAAGAATTCGCAAAAATTACTCTATTAGAAAAAATTATCTTCATCATTTTGATTCTTTCTTTCATTATGCTAGATAAAATAGATTTTAAATTTTTTATTATTGCTGATGTTATTGGGAAAGTAGTTTCATTGCTTATAGGAATATACTATTGCAAAGAAATTTTATTTTATAAAAACAAAAAAAGCCACTTTAATTTCTACGAAACATTTCAAAACATAAATGCAGGATATAAGTTAATGCTCGCTAATATTACGGGAATGCTAATACTAGGAGTTGTACGTTTTGGAATTGAAAGATCTTGGGACATAGCTACTTTTGGAAAGGTATCACTCACTTTAAGTATCTCTAGTTTTTTGATGATTTTTGTTAGTGCGATAGGAGTTGTGATATTTCCAATTCTAAAGAGGATTAATGATGATGAATTATTAGACGTATATAATATGATAAGACATTTTTTAGGTGCTTCTTTATTATTAATTTTAATAATTTTCTTTCCCCTTAAAACGGGTTTGTTGTATTGGTTGCCTGACTATAAAGAGAGCCTGATTTATATGGCGTTAATATTTCCAATGATAATTTTTGAGGGAAAGACAGTCTTGTTAACAAATACTTATCTTAAAGTACTTAGAAAAGAGAAAATAATGTTAATTGTTAATCTTTTGTCATTGTTATTAAGTATATTATTGACTGTATTGTTTACTATCTTTTTCAAAAATTTAGAATTATCTATTCTAGCTTTTTTGGTTGTAATAGCTTTTAAATCTATTTTGGCGGAAATTTTGTTAGTAAGGTACTTGAAAACGAAAGTTAGTAAAGATATTTTATTAGAAGTTCTGATTACAATTTCATTTATCATTTTTAGTTGGTATTTGGATACATCAATAGCTTTTGCATTTTATTTTCTTGTTTATTTAACGTATCTGCTAATTAAAAGAAAAGAGCTATATCAAAGTTTTAATGAAATTAAAAGAATTATTGAAAAGTGAAATTTTATAATATATTTTTTAAAAACATAAGGCTACACTTATCAATAGAGAACGATTTAAATAAGAACCACGGAAACTTTGAAAAACGCGCCCTGTAGTCTAGCCCCCAATTTTCGGACAGTGTAGAAATGTGCATTAGCTAGCTACTTTTTTTGATTTTAAATAAGAAATCGGCGACAAATAACCCAATCTCTTTAATTAAAATCGGGTACCTGTGTGAAAAACTATTCAGATTATAAACTACAATTGCATAAAAAATTACTGAAAAGCTGAAGACAATGGGTTTTTAAAAATTGATTCCTCATAAACTTTCATTTCCGTGAATTGTCATAAATGCAAGGGTGCCATGTGAATTTTGTTGTGAAATTATGATAAAAAAACATATTCCTTATTAATTTTATGAAAAAAAACGATTGATTTGTCTAGAAAATCCGTACAATTTAAGTGTGGGTGGCACCTTTATATTGCGACCGTCAGGTTGTCATGCAAAATTGGATAGAAAATTCAAGAGCGGCTGAAATTGCATCTTCAGCCACTTCCTTTTTGAAAAGGTAGTTTATTCTTCTTTCCTTTCCCAAAAGGATCTTAATAGAAAAACCGGTATATTCCTCAATTTAATTTGCAGAAATTCCTTACATATTATATTGCAATGGTTTAAGCTAAAAGAAGAGTATTTATGTAAACATTAGCCAATAATGTGTTGTCATCAAATTCATTTAGCTAAGGATAGGGACCAATAATGAAAATGATGATTCATGTGATCATGGGGTATAATGAAGTTTCAATAGGTGTCGCAAAATATCTGCTGCACCGCAATGAGGTTGTCTATATAACCGATTGCAAAGTGAAAGGAGTGCACAAGCAAAAGGATTTTGCCTTTGTGGATCGAGCATTTGTAGATGCACTTGATACCAGCCTATTCAAGGTATATGTGTATGAACCTCCTTATAAAAGGGCACGGCTTTTGAGTGGCGAGAATGATTGATTGGAAGTGTGAAAACGCGAATATTGGTGGGAGCAATTCGTTGTAAGCAGGATCTCACATATGCAAACCGGCCCTATCTGGTCAGAAACTATTCTAAATAATTCTGACATTTGACTACAATTCACTTTCTGATGTCCTCATGGCAATATGAATTTATCTAAGAACTTCGTAAGTGATGAGTGTTAGTGTAACTACAACTAAAATTATGTAAACCGGATTGTCGGAGGCTATGCCGAAGCTGAGAACTTGGCATAATAGATTTCATAATTAAGATTCAATGCCCATAGTAATGGGGGAATTACATGTTAGTTTGGTGGATTGGGTGCTATCATGTAAGGTTGATGCAAATATAAACGGAAAGGGAGTGAATAGATTATGAACATATTAGTAACAGGAGGAGCTGGATATATAGGCTCACACACTTGTGTTGCTTTACTTGAAGCAGGGTATTCAGTAATTGTTGCTGATAATCTTTGCAACAGTAAAGTTGAAACGATTGATAAAGTAAAGCAAATAACAAAGAAAGATATACTCTTCTATCAGATAGATGTGACTGAAGAAGATGCAGTGGACAAAATATTTTCTAATCATGATATAAATGGTGTTATTCATTTTGCTGGTCTTAAGGCGGTAGGTGAGTCAATTGAAAAGCCATTAACTTATTATTACAACAACCTCGTCAGCACAATGGTTCTTGCCAAGGCTTGTCAGAAACATAATGTGAAACGATTGGTCTTTAGTTCATCGGCAACCGTATATGGAGACAATATAGTTCCATTTGTAGAGACTATGAATCTCTTACCGACGACTAATCCTTATGGTGAAACAAAAGCTATGAGTGAGCGGATATTAACTGATATTGCAAAAGCGAATCCGGCTTTCTCTGTATCATTACTTAGATATTTCAATCCAGTTGGGGCTCATGAAAGCGGATTGATTGGAGAAGCACCAAATGGAATTCCAAATAACCTGATGCCATATGTAACGCAAGTGGCTAAAGGTAAACGAGAGAAATTAAGCGTATTTGGAAATGACTATCCAACAGTGGATGGCACAGGGGTTCGCGACTATATCCATGTGGTGGATTTGGCAGTGGGACATGTAGCAGCATTGGATAACATCACGGAGGGTGTCCATGTCTATAACTTGGGAACTGGACAAGGTACAAGTGTATTAGAGTTAATACAGGCATTTGAAGATGCAAATAGTGTTGAGGTATCTTATGAAGTTGTGAATCGCAGGCCAGGGGACATTGCTTCATGCTATGCTGATGCTTCAAAAGCTGAGCGAGAACTGGGATGGACAGCTAAACGTGATATTCTTGCTATGTGTAGGGATGCTTGGCGGTTTGAGAAGAATTATGAAGAATAAAAGAATTAGTAGGTTAAAGGAATAACATCCCTACATGGACAGATTCTATTCCTTAAAAGGCATTTAATGGATCCAATGTATTAAAAGAAAAAGGAGTGAAAAGATGGCAATTATTCAAAATGAGTATGAAGAGAGAGTAATTAAAAAAACGGGTACCTGTGCAAAAAACTATTCAATTAATTCACTAGATATGCAGAATTAATTTACTAAAATCCGAGTGAAATAGGTTTTAATAAAGTAATTCTTCATAAACAATCATTTTCGTGAATTTATAAATATTTAGTGGTGCCACCCACAACTATTTATTGGGAATATTCAGTTTAAAAAGCATCGAGTTTTTCTATTATTTTCTAATTATTGTTCAATTTATTCAGAAAACCGACCAAGGGTGGCACCTTTTTTGGAGACCGTTTAAAATCGGGTACCTGTGTAAAAAACTAAGTCATGGATATCAAAAAAAACAGTTACTCCGGTAAGAGTCTAGTGGTTTGATTGCTGATGAAAAATTGGGGTATTTACTCGAGCGAATTTGCTTCATCTGTATTGGACATCAACAGCAGCTGAAATTGCATGTTCCGCTTGTTCTGTTTATTTGGTCGAAGCTACTGTATCTGCTCCT
The DNA here is from genome assembly GCF_000286315.1 of Paenisporosarcina sp. TG20. GTDB lineage: Bacteria > Bacillota > Bacilli > Bacillales_A > Planococcaceae > Paenisporosarcina. The sequence continues at coordinate 5,032 of NZ_ALJG01000335.1, forward strand.
ACAAATAAAACAAATGATATTCAATGAGTATAAGCAAGGCCACAAGAACAGCGATTTGTTCCGAATAACAGATGATAAGAGGAAGGGAATTTCTGATTAACTCGCTGCACTTCAATTGTAAACTCTTCGTTGTCTTTTGGTACTTGTGATAGCATGTTTGCTTTTTCTTGCGTATCAATATGAGCTCCTGGTGGTACGAATCGATTTGGCGCAATTCTTACCCCGTTGGTAATGATGGCATCGTACGATATAAATGTGCCTTCTTCCACAATGGCATCATAAACCATGGCCCTAAATCCAACAAATACGTGATTTCCTATGAAACAAGGCCCATGGACAAGTGCATCATGTGCAATCGTCACTTCATTTCCAATACATATCGAATAGCTTCGATCACCGACCCCAATTTTTTTATTTAATAAACCATGTAATATGACACCATCTTGTATATTAGAATTTGAACCAATATAAAATGGTGTGCCTTCATCTGCACGGATACTAACATTTGAAGCAATAAAGACGTTATCGCAAATTTCAACATCTCCGATGACGCTGGAAAATGGGCTAATGAGGGCTGTGTCATCAATAATTGGATATCGTTGAACAGGATTAAAAGAAGTTATCGGATTGGGACTAATAAATGGTTTGAAACAAGTAGAAGACTCATTTGAGAATGGATGGGAATCGCTATTATCTCTCAATTAAACACCGCTTTCACATGTGGATTTCTAGTTATCATATGTGAAAGTCAATGATTGAATAGGGTACCTGTGTTAAAAACTATAATTATTCATACAATTGCATGGGGTTAAGGAGACCGTTAGGTTTGAACTGAATTATATAGGAATCCAGCATCGGCCGAAATTGCATCTTCGGCCGCTTAGTTTTCGTGGATGAAATTAGCCTATTATTCTTTCTTGAATTTTTAGAAACTGCTAATGATGCAAAGATAACGATTGAGGTAAAGTGACCGCAGGATTTGGGGGACGCACGAATACATGAAATTTGAATTGAAAAGATGAAATAGTCAATCAGATGGATAGTCTATTTGTAAGGTGGTATATTAAAATATACTAAATAAAAATTCGCGTCCCAGGGATGAAAACAATTCTACAGAATTCTGACAATTGACTACAATTCAAGATAGGGATGCATGTATTCTTTGTCGGCGTGTCCCTGGGGCAGCCACAAATTGAGGAACATTTGAGTCTGACCCAGGGACAGCACTCGAGCGAAGTTGTTGTATGCGAACACATATGACGGAGAATAATGAAATTAATAGACTCTCGGAGTTTCTAGGGTGAAATCAACGCATTTTCCAAAAATTCACTGGAAATTGAGCATTTTGAAGAAGTGGATCTTCGTTTTCAAAACATTTTCAAAAAAGGGCATGCCAAAGAAGCGTCACGTATTTGTTTTTTTATAAATGGCTTAATTAAATTCGCGTCCCAGGGATGGAAACAATTCCAACACAATTCTGACAATTAACTACAATTCAAGATGGGACGCATGTATTTTTTGTCGGCGTGTCCCAGGGGCAGCCACAAATTGAGGAGCATTTGAGTCTAACCCTGGGACAGCACTCGAGCGAAGTTGTTGTATGCGAATACTTCTGATGGAGAATAGAAAATTCGCGTCCCAGGGACGGACACAATTCATTTTCATATTTGTTTCGGATACAGGGGTATGTTTAACTTTTTCAATATTCATATTTTGATTTAAAGTTAATTTTTGAGTGTCATAATTTGAAGTAGACGGAAATCTCCAAACAAAATCTCCAAACAAATGCCTTATATGAATCCGGAAAAAAGATATAGATTTTTTCTAAACATAGAAATATCAATAAATAATAAAGTTAATTGGATAAAAATAACTATTTATAACTAAGCGTCTTAGATTTATTTCTTTTTGTTTAATAAGGTTTTTAGTTTTTAACTCTACAAAAATAAAAGATCACAAATAATCGGTACTGATCTTCACTTTAAAACTTATGTAATTGGTCGTAAGTTAAGCCACCAACAATGTAATTTTTTAAAATCTCAACTACCGTTTCTAAATCCTGAACATTGGTATGTTTACGTTGAGCAGGCTGATGTGGAAACTGATGATGATGGTATGGATCTGGCTCAAACATTGGTGGCCCTGAATGATCTTCATTTCCAAATGCAGTTAAGTGCCTTTCTTGCTTACTTCGTTTCTTTACTCTTTGGGAGAGTTCCCAACCATAATGATATGACTCGATGTTTCCCTTATCATCTACTGTCTCTGAAATATTTAATATAGTTTCTCCGTATTCTGGGTGGTCATTTAACGGAAGTGTTGCTACGACTTTACTGATACCTTTGGCTTTGTTTTTTACCATTTCGGGTTTTTTTGTGTTAAATAAATCTTGATTTTCTTCGAATAAACGCTGAATCTCGTCAATTCTATGCTGTTGATAAACACTCACTTAACGATCCTTCCCCCGAATCTTTTCAAGATCCTTTAATAAATCTCGCCAATCTTTATAATCATCCGGTTCTTCTAAGTCGTAAATATTCGCTTCTCCGCTAATGATATCTGCAAATACCTTTTTGAACAATCCACCATACTGCTTTTCGTATTCTTTTATTTGTTCTTCAATTTCTCTAATAAGGTCTACTACACTTTGATTTCGTAGTTTGAATTTTTCTTGTAAGGATTGAATACGTAACACCCAAACGCCATCTTTCCAATAAAGTGCATTATGCTTTGGATAGCATTTATGGCCTAGCCCTTCTACCTTTTCCATACCATTCTCAACAAATCGCATAATTGTAGCGCGGGATACTTTGATTTCACTTCTAATAGTACTGCTTGAAACTAGGTAATTGCTACGATAATAAAATAATAGTCGACCTCTTTCAGTAATCTCAAAAAATAACTTCTCTAGATAATATTTTGCAATTGCAAAACCCTTAACTGTTTCATCGCCTGAAATAGCTATATTTATTTGTTCAATAATCTCTTTTCCTGCAACATTTTCTTCAACAAAAACTGTATCTTCACTAGGAGAAATACCAATTACAAAACGTGTGAACTTTGTCTGAATCGTATAAGCATAGACAGAAAACTTCCCTACATTGTCGAGGTCTTCATAGTTTTTTGACATATCCGCAATCATCACTCCAACTGAATGCTTTGTACCATTGGTTTCTAGAACGACCATTGATTATCCCTCCTTTCCTCTAGAATACCATAAGATGAAACAAAAAAGCATTTTTGTTTCATCTTATGCAAAAAAATCAGAAATAATACTTACTTTCATAAAAAAAATGACCATCGTTAAAGACAGTAGTCCTATGCTCCCTCAATAACCGTTCTCTAATTCTGTAAATAATTCATTTTTAGCATTTATCCTGTCCTAATTAAAGTACAATTCTCGCAAACTTAACGGCAATTTTATTAGAATCATTTTAAGAATACCATTATCTATCAGTAAGAAAATATCTTATAAAAATTATTATCCAGAAACTCTGACATTTTAATTGCATGAAATGACCAAGCTTCTTCATTCGACAGTGTGAATATATGATTTTAAAAACAGGTACCTATTAGGTTAAATTTAATAATTTGCGTCCCGGGGACGGAAACAATTCAAAAATACTTCCGACAATTAACTATAATTAAGTTAAGCTTGCATGAATTCTTTTAATTTTTCGCGTCCCACGGACGGAAACAATTATTGAAAGATACTAGGATCAATATGGAAACTAGAGAATCGAACTAAAAATTTATACTGGGAAACAATCTATTTCTCATCTGGTTCTATTTTAAACGGAGCAACTGAAAAATATTTTTCCTCGTAGTGTCCAACATTTAATCGCGTCCCAGGGACGGAAACAATTCAAATGACATGATGGCTTGGCGGTTGAGGAAGAAGGGCAAGCCTCGCAAACGTAAGAAAAAGTAAATAGTGGTAGTCAAGAATCCCACCGACCAAGCGTATTGTTTTTTATAAGCCGCTTGGTGGGTTGTGTAATTATAGATTAATATTTATATAGATTCTTGTAATAGGACAAACTACATAATGAATACCTATTAATTGTAGAAAACGGGTACCTGTGTAAAAAAACTATTCAATTAATTCACTAAAAATGCATAATTTAATTACTGAATGCTATGAAAGCTAGTTTTTATTAAAATTATTTCTTATAAAATATCATTTTTATGAATTATCATAAAATTAGTGGTGCCACCCACAGTGATTTATTGGAAATATTTAGCTAGAAAAGCATTGATTTTATCAATTATTTTCTATTTATCCCCCGATTTGATCACAAAATCGAATGTGGGTGGCACCTTATTTAGTTCTTTCAAACGTCAGGTTACCACTCGAATCTGTATACCAAAACTAATCGGCGTCCGAAAATACATCTTCGGACGTTTTTTTATGTAAAGGATCTCAATAATCATTGAACCTGTGACCTGTGATATTCAACGTAAACATAAAGTTGGCCAAACGTAAAAAATTGGGTACCTGTGTAAAAAACTAATCAGTTTATTCGCTAAAAATGCAGAATTAATTTACTGAATGCTGTGAAAGATGGTTTTCATTAAAATGGTTCCTTATAAAGTCTCATTTTTATGAATTTCCATAAAATTAGTGGTGCCACCCACAGTGATTTATTGGGAATATTTAGTTAGAAAAGCATTGATTTTATCAATTATTTTCTATTTATCCCCCGAATTGATCACAAAATCCAACGTGGGTGGCACCTTATTTAGTTCTTTCAAACGTCAGGTTGAAAAATCGGGTACCTGTGAAAAATCGGGTACCTGTGCAAAAAACTATTCAATTAATTCACTAGATATGCAGAATTAATTTACTAAAAGCCGATTGAAATGGGTTTTAATAAATTAATTCTTCATAAACAATCGCTTTCGTGAATTTATAAATATTTAGTGGTGCCACCCACAGCTATCTATTGGGAATATTTAGTTTAAAAAGTATCGAGTTTTTCTATTATTTTCTAATTATTGTTCAATTTAATCAGAAAACTGACCAAGGGTGGCACCTTTTTTGGAGACCGTTAGGTTTCCACTGAATTATATAGGAATCCAGCAGCGGCCGAAATTGCATCTTCGGCCGCTCATTGAAAACGGGTACCTGTGTAAAAAACTATTCAATTAATTCACTAAAAATGCAGAATTAAATTACTGAATACTGTGATAGGTAGTTTTCATTATATTGTATCCTTATAAAATATCATTTTCATGAATTTTCATGAAATTAGTGGTGCCACCCACAGTGAAAAGAACAGTTTTGGTTAGAAAAGATCAACGAATATCGCGAGAGTTAATAGAATCGGGTACCTGCGTAAAAAACTATTCAAATTATTCACTACAATTGCATTGATGAAATCCGAAAAGCTTTAGGAAATCGTTTTCAAATGATTGATGTTGCATAAATTATCAAACATGTAAATTTTCATAATTTAAGTGGTGCCACCCATAACAATTTAATCCAGCATTTTTGATAAGCAATTTTGAAGTGTATCAATTTTTTGATCTACTTCTACAAAAATTCACTAGAAAGTGCAACCTTATTTAGCCTGGGTGGCACCTGGAAACGTTCGGTCACCAATGACACGTCCGCAAGCTACGGCACATCTTTGATTGAACGCTCCTAAAATGGCAGCCCATATCAACAAATCGTCTTTGATGATATGGGGAGAGATTTCTTACTACGAAATCTAGATAACTTGCTGAAAGGTTAAGGTTCCAAAATCGGGTGCTGAGTAAAAACGGTTCAAATTATTTACTACATATGAATGGGTGAAATCCGCAAAGCTATAGGGAATGGCTATAAAAGGAAAGATAATGGACTTTGATATTCCTACCACCCATAGTCATCCGGATATTTTTCGATTGGTCGGATTTCATCAGGATGGACACCGTTTTCGCGAGCAACTGTATGAATTTCATGGAACACCTGGATGTAACGATGATCTTTTTCAACTAGACGTTTAGCAAAGATGCTGATATTCTTTTCACGCTTTTCCCGGTCCATGTGAATGAACTTAATATTGAGCATGTCCACGTACTGCGTCATGTAGCCTTCGTACTTTATGAGGTCCCAACTATTTGATCGCATAAAGTACTTCTTAAGTTGTGCAAACTTTTTTTCGGACAACGTATCTTCGAGACAAGTGGCAAAAGCCGATTGGAATTTTCGTACGGCCATACTGTTTGAATTCCAAGCATGTGTTTTGTTGTTACGTTCAAATAGATGAATAAAATAGTTTAGTGCATAGGAAACGAACATCATTTCCGGCAACAGTACTTCAAATGTCAAATAGATGTTCATTTCAGAACCTGTAATCGACAAATAGCGCATTCCATCTCGATCTAATCCGTTCGGTACATGCTTTGCACCACGGTTTCCCATAATGGCATGGCGAATGTCATAGCAAACGCCTAGGATGCGAATCCTCACAGCATCATAGTTTGGGTATTCACCTTCTTCGCCAACAATCGTATGAAGCGCATCATAAAGTTCCTGAAAGTCATGGACATCCCCTGATACCGTTACCCCGGTGAGATGTTGCGTGGGTTGTATACTGATCATTGTTGTTGCCCCTCTTCAAGTAAGTTCTTTGTAGCTAGTATATCACTTACTGAGTATGGATTTCGTTTATGGGTTCCTTTCAAGACTGTGGACCTAAAGCGAACCGCAAAATGGGCAACATTTGAATCTGAAAAAGGAAACATGAGCTGGCTTTCTTCTACATTCGTAGTTTACGGGTGAGTTGAATTGGCTATGTGAAAGATTAACTTCAAGGGTCACAGATAAAAAGATACAAAAAATAGGTATTTCTAACTTATGACTAAATTTATTGACTATTAATTGGAATATTTTATATAAAATTATGAGTTTATTTTCCTATTAGAAGATAGACATATTGTGGGTATTCATCTATAATATAGATTGTTCTTATAATTTAGAGGGGGTTAGTAATGAGAAGTAAAAACTTATTCAAGACTTGTATTCTAACGATTTGCTTTGCTGTTTTCACTTTAATGGGACAGAGTGTTTCCGTTGAAGCTGGTGAGGATGTAAGTGGATATCGGATAGCTGGAGACACTAGATATCACACATCAGTAGAAATATCCAAAAAAGGGTGGAAGAATGGTGCTGCAACAGTTGTCTTAGCTAGAGGCGATGATTATCCTGATGCATTATCAGGTGCTCCTCTTGCCAAGAAGTACAATGCTCCAATATTATTAACTAAAAAAAATAAGTTGAATGAAGAAACAAAGAAAGAAATTGCTAGATTAAAAGCAAATAAAGTAATAATTTTAGGTGGAACAATCGCTATTAGTGAAGAGATAGTTCTTGAACTTAGATCACTAGGAATAGATACAGAAAGAATAAGTGGAGAAAATCGATATGATACATCCATCGAAATAGCAAAAAGATTAGGTGTTCCAAAAAAGGAAGCAATTATCGCAACTGGTGAAAACTTTGCTGATGCTTTAGCTATTGCACCTTACGCAGCAGAAAATCAAATACCAATCATTCTCACAAAATCACGTGCATTACCAGCGAAGACAAAAGATTACTTGAAAGACTTTTCAAGGACCATTATTGTTGGTGGACTATATGCGGTAAGTGAAGAAATAGAAAAACAATTACCTCAGCCTGTTCGACTAAGTGGAGCTTCTAGATACGAGACGGCAGCTGAAATTGTTCGTTTTGGGTATGATGAAAATTCTCATGTATATGTTAGTACTGGAACAGGATTTGCGGATGCATTGACTGGGTCTGCACTTGCTGCCCAAAATAATACAGCAGTTATTCTAGTAAAAAAAGAGGTCTCTGCAAGAGCAGAGTTACTTATTTCTGAGCAAAACATAAAAACGTTTGAAGTTTTTGGAGGTAGTGTAGCTGTTTCAGATTCAACAATTACGGACTTCATTAATAAAATAAATAAATATGCTAGTTCTGTTGGTGGAGCGACACTATCAGACCAAGTGCGAGAAGTAACTGTTGAAGTAGGAAATGAGTTAGAGGCTGCAATGAAAAATGGTAAATATCAAAGCGACGGAACACTTCTAATCGAAGTGCCCAATACGTCTACCTTATCAAAGTATAAAAAGGGTGAATTAATTCTAATTCCGCCAGATACTCAGAACCCTCAAGGAACCATCATGGAATTAGGCACAATCACTGTGAATGGCAATAAAACAAAAATAACTTTAGGACAACCCGCTCTCGAAGACATCTTTAAAAATTTAAGGGTTGATGTAGAGAAAAGTTTAGCTGTAAGTGATATTATTTCCATGGATTTAAAAGATGGAGTTAAACTTGTAACCCCTGATGGTTCAACCGTAAGTGATATAAGCGAGCTGAAATCATCGCTGAATATGAATCAACTAAATGATGCTTATAATCCTGATTTCACTGTTAATCCTGTACCAATAAAATTTGATATGAATGCCTTGTTGATGGAAAGTGAAGACGAATCAACCCAGATTATATTAAGTGGATCTTATGAATTAGATGCTTCTAAAGTGAAAGTGGATATTGATAAAACAGAATTTTGGGAAGCAGGATTACTTGAAGCATTCGATTTAGAGTTTAAATCAAAACAAACAACGGATAGTAGTCTTGCCATTAATTGGGAAGGGGAACTATTGAAAAAAATTGAAGAACCAAACCCGAATTTACCATTTGAGATAAATGGTGTTGATCGAAACAATAGAACTACCCTCGCTTCTGTTACCTTTACATTAGGGGCAATTACTTACGGTGAAGAAACTATGAAAAAGGTACCTTTGGGACTCACAATTTTTGTTGTAACGACTATGGATGGAAATATAGAGTTAGAAGGTAAATTAAGTTTTGTAGATGAAAGTAATTTTGATGTAAAGGCTGAGTGGAATAATGAAGATAATAAGTTTATTTATTCATCTGCCCCAGTTACAACAAAATCTACTGCGGAATTAAATGCAAAGGGTCAAGTTAATATTTCACAAGGTGTTGGTCTAGACGTGGGTATTAATATATTCAAAGTAATTCCAGCAGTTATTGAAAATGATTTAGTACAAGAAGTTAGTGTTGAAGGTAATGGAAAAGCGACATGGGATTTAAAATCGGGAAATGCAATACCAGAATTAGAAGGCTGTTTTAAAGCTAATTTTGATGTGGGATTATTTTCAACTTTTAAATCTAGATTATTAATAAGTTCTTTTGGTTCGGAGATGGGCTTTGAGTATGAAGAAGAATTTTTTAACATGGATCTTTACGAAAGTGATGTCGATAAATGTTTTCCTGCTGGAAAAATAAAAGGGTCTGTAAGAGGAGCAGTAACAAAAGAAAAATTAGCTGATGTCAAAATTGTTGCTTATATGGATGGAGAATTTTATCGTTCTTCTATATCAGATGCTAATGGAGACTATGAAATTGAACTAGCACCAGGAACTTATAAGCTAGAATTTTCTAAATTACATTACGAAAACGAAGTTATAAATAATTCAGAAATCTCTACTGACGAGATGACATACAACCCAGAGTTAAAACTGATTCATCAGGATAACTTGGGTGATGGAACTGTCGAGGGAACGATAAAAAATGCTTTAAATGGATTACCTGTACCTGAATCTGTGATCGAGATAAGAAAAGGAATGAATACTACGATAGGATCAATCGTGAAAACGATAACAACTTCCTCTAATGGGGAATATTCAACCTCTTTACCTGCAGGTAATTATACGGGCGTAATCAAAAAAGAAGGCTATATAGACTCATCTATCAATATTATTAGCATTGGATTAAAGACAATGCCGCTTCAAGATGGGACAATTACGCCAATTATCGACAATGAAGAGTTAAGAATTGTTCTTACTTGGGGTGATTCTCCATCCGATCTTGATTCACATTTATTTGGTAGATACAATGATAGTAGTGTGTATCACATTTATTGGGGCAGTAAACACGCCTATGAAAATAATCAGATAATTGCTATGTTAGATATTGATGATACAGATGATTATGGTCCGGAAACAATAACACTTTTAAAACAAAACCCTGGAAAGTATGAATATTGGGTCCATGATTATTCCAATATGTCTAATACCATTTCAAAAGAACTTTCTAATTCAGATGCGAAGGTAGATATATATCGTGGTAGTTACTTAATAAAATCCTTCTATGTTCCATCAAATAAAACAGGTAATGTTTGGAAGGTTTTCGAACTAAATGGGAACGAAATTGTTCCTATTAATGTTATTACAAATGATGTAACTTATCCAGAGAGTAATTCACCATTGTCAATTAAACAAGAAGAGAAGTCTTATTTAAAAGAAGCAATGTAATATGAAAGTTGTAGACCCTATAACTGGTGTATAGGGTCTTTCTTATTATTCAATCTTTGTAAATGTTCTTGGTTATGGAATTTTATCATAACTTTAAATCGCGAGAAAAAAGTTGGAGGGAGTCACAACAATGAATTTAAATTCGCGTCCCAAAATTCGTGTCCCAGGGACGGACGCAATTCAGGCACGATTCTGACAATTAACTACGATTCAATTTAGGATTACATTGTCGGCGTGTCCCAGGGTCAGCCACAAATTGAGGAGCATTTGAGTCTGACCCTGGGACAGCACTCGAGCGAGTTTGTTGTATGCGAACATATCTGACGGAGAATAGGGAAAGAGACGATTCAGTGATTTGCTCACTTGATCGTCTCTTTCGATTTTGAACTGATGATTAGAAATCGGGTATGTCCATGTTCTCCACATGTGGATCTTCCTCAACTGTTTGTCGATAGGTGAGGCAATAGGTACAATAGCCAGCATTCGTATTCTCATAAGGAGGTGGTAGCAAATCTTTCAAGAGTTCCAGGTTCAAAAAGGATGGAGCTGGTTGAGATTCATTCCAATAAAGAGGAAATGAGCTGTAAGGATAATCTTCAAGATTCGCGACCATAGGTACTACCGTGTCAATCGGATTACGATGGATGTAACTACTAACTATTAATAAGCCCAAGCTGCTATCTACTTCATTTGCATAGTACCGTTTTTGATAAATCTGACCGATATGACCATATCGCTTGGAATAGGATGTACTATAACGCTTGTTGACCAGACCCATAATTTTATCCAATGGATCCTGTATAGGCTTGATTAGTATGTGATAATGATTCGTCATGAAGCAAAAGGCGAGAATTGTAAATGGATATTTACTGTTGACATGTTTGAAGGCTCGCATGAGTTCAAACATGTCTTCTTGTGTTTTAAAAATGTTTTGGCGATTGTTGCCGCGCATAATGACATGGTAATATGAGTTTGGATTTAATTTCCTCTTTTTTGTCATCTATTTGATTAAATTCATCTCATGATGGAGGCTTGCACGAGCGATGCCTTGATTTTCCACTGTAATGCTTCTTCAATCGCAGCGTCAGAGACATATTCATCGCCATTCACATCGGATATTGTGCGAGCGAGTCGTAAAATTTTCATGGTTGACCGACTACTTAGTTTCTCCTTAAAACAAACAGCTGCGACTCTAGTCAATTGATCTTCAGTAAAATGAACTTTTTCTTCAAATAATTTAATGGGAACAATTGTATTTGTGTAATTGGCATTGTATCTTATGCGTTGTAATTTTCTCGCAGCCGTTACCTTTTTTCTAATGTTATCCGATGTTTCGCCCATTGCTTGATTTAGAACACCCTGACTTTTCATCTCTAATACAAAATCAATGCGATCAATAATGGGGCCAGTGATTTTCATCATATATTTCAAGCGAACCTTGTCGCTACATGAACAATATTTTTCGTTTGATCCATAATAACCGCAAGGGCATGGATTGGTAGCCGCAATTAAGTTGATGGCTGCAGGAAAACGGTCGGAACCTTCGACACGGTTAACTACCGCAAACCCTGTTTCAAGTGGTTGGCGTAATGTATCAATGACGCGTCTAGGGAAATGGCCGAGTTCATCCAGGAATAACACGCCTCTATGTGCTAACGACATTTCACCAGGTTTTGGATAACGGCCACCACCAACGATGGCTCCTTCGGAGGAAGAGTGGTGAGGTCCTCGAAAAGGTGGACGATCTGATAGAGTGCGTGCTTGCTTTGCCATTTGATAAATACTGTATACTTCGAGCACTTCATCATGTGTTAGATTGGGTAATATCGTATGAAACGCATTGGCTAATAAGCTTTTTCCACAACCTGGTGGTCCTGTCATCAAGACGTGATGCCCACCAGCTGCAGCAAGGATTAGCGCTCATTTTGCTTCATCATGTCCGCGGATAGCAGAAAAACAAACGTGCGGAACTTTATCATTCTCTTCAGGAATGGGATAGTGGTCCAATGGAATAAGGATCATTTCATCTTTAAAAAGGGATGGTTTTCCTCGCAAATGGGAGAGTAAGTCTGTCATATGAGATATTGGAATTAGTTCAATATCTGTTGCTTGTGCAAATATTGATAGTTCAATAGGGGGGAGATAAATCTGTTTAAAGCCAAGTAATATCGCTTGGTGGATAGTTGGAATCATGCTGTGAAAAGTAGTCAAATGACCATCCAAAGTTAGTGCGGCAATAATGCATGTTTTGTCGGGAATGGGTACAGGGTTTTTAGACATCGCCTGTAGAACTGCTAGTAACATCGCGGCATCATAAGAGGTGCCTTGTTTCTTAACATCTGCAGGAGACAAGTGTATTGTAATTTTCTTCATATCAATATCTTGATCAAGGGCATGCAAACAATTCAATATTCGTTCTTTCGATTCCTTTATTGAGGCATCTGGGAGTCCGATAATGACACATTGCTCCTTATCGTTCCTCACGGTCGCCTCGACTTTAATAATTTGCCCTTTCATGCCATTCAAACCCACACTTAATACATAAGATGTTATGCTAGTCACCGCTCTCGTTTTTAAAAAGCATACTTCATCAAACCAATGAACGCAAGGGGCTCTAAGAGGGAAGACTTTTCATGTGCTCGAGAGATAATTAATATTTGAGCTCTTATTTGTTGGCGAAATTTAATTTTGGGGATAAAAAGTGATCAAAAGACAGGCAAAATTTAATTTTGTCATTTATAAGATTTCTTATTGTATTACAGATGAAAAGATGCGTCCCAGGGATGAAAACAATTAATCTGACTGATATGACCATATCGCTTGGTATAGGATGTACTATAACGCTTGTTAACCAACGAAGTCTATATAGGCTTGGGTTAAACCTATGTTATAACTGAATATAGAAGCATATTTTTAGTTTATTTTTTCCATTAGTATGTTTAACAGTTCATTATATTATCATAATACATAACTGCTGGCTCGTCCTACTTCATTACGGACTAAGTATCGTATATAATTTATTATATTGTAACGCTCTCCATACTAAGTAAAACAAGATCCTCAAACAGAAAGCAAGGTGATTCAAAGATGAAATCATACATCGTCCGCATAGAACTCGAAGACTCCGATGCGCTGATTTGGCGCAAGGTGATCATGCCGGCAGGGGCCACTTTCAATATGATGCATGACATTGTTCAGCAGGTATCCAATTTTCAGAGCGGCTACCCATCAGAAGGGTATCATCTATTCGAATTTAATTTGGAGGAAGACGGAATCCGGGTGACGAATGATGAAGAAGCCTATGAGGAACATCAACATTTCAAGAAGAATAAAAAAGAGTTTGCGGAGAGACTGGAAAATATGAATCCGGAGTATAGGCAGTTTGAAGAGGCTTATCAGGAGCGGCTGTCGGCGGTTGTGCGGAAGCCTTCAGGCATTAAGATTGATGGATTTTTGGAGAAGCACGGGGAGCTGGTCTACAACTACGATTTTGGAGACGGTTGGCAGTTCCGCATCAAACTGGAAGACATCGTCGAAGATTACTATTTCGGTTTCCCGACGCTGCTGGACGGAGCAGAGACGGCACCACCGGAAGATGTGGGCGGCATTCCGGGATTCTATGAATTCTTGAGAATTTACCGAGATGAAAAGCATCCGGAGCACGAAGAAACAAAAGCGTGGGCGGATAGCCAATATTTTATGGAATACGACGCTGACCAGATTAACAATCGGTTGAAAAGCCGGATGTACAAAAAGACGGAATGGGATAAGATCCATCATGAAAACCACCGGGTGATAGAGGATAAGTACCGGAAGGGTTGACGATAGGATTGCTCTACATTTAAATTGAATTAAAATGTACGTGTAAAACCGCTGCCGGAATTTATTCCGGCAGCGGTTTTTGTTTTAAGCGGAAATCTTATGAGTAGTTTTGTGGATTCTATACAAATACGTATGTGAAATTATGCACTGAAAGATATTTAAAATTCGCGTCCCAGGGACGGACACAATTCCGGTACAATTCTGACAATTAACTACGATTCAATTTAGGATTGCATGAATTTTTGTCGGCGTGTCCCAGGGTCAGCCACAAATTGAGGAGCATTTGAGTCTGACCCTGGGACAGCACTCGAGCGAGTTTTTTGTATGCGGACATATCTGACGGAGAATAAGGAAAGAGACGATTCAGTGATTTGCTCACTTGATCGTCTCTTTCGATTTTAAACTGATGATTAGAAATCGGGTATGTCCAAGTTCTCCATATGTGGATCTTCCTCAATAGGTACAATAGCCAGCATTCGTTTTCTCATAAGGAAGTGATAGGAAATCTTTCAAGAGTTCCTGATTCAAAAAGGATGGTGCTGGTTGAGATTCATTCCAATAAAGAGGAAATGAGCTGTAAGGATAATCTTCAAGATTTTCGACCATAGGTACTACTGTGTCAATCAGATTACGATGGATGTAACTACTAACTATCTCAACTTTCGCACAGCGAAATCGGCAAATAAGCCTTGATATAACTGGGCAGACCGGCAATCCATTGCTGTAGTTGATTTTCAATTAGCTTTTTGAGTGTAGATTTCGTCTGTTTCAGGACATCTTGAAAAAGCTCGATCAATTGCTGCAAGGCAACAGCCCAATCCAGTTCATTTACTTCATCGCATAATTCGTAAAATAGCCCGCCTAATGTGCGTTCATCTGTGTTACAACGATTTTGCCACGCGAGTACAATGTAACGGGAAAATACGATGGTCGTGTGGCTGATTAACCCATCATATGAACGACCTTGAAATTCTTTTTGTAGCTTCAAAAGGGATTTAGTCGTCTTAAAGAACACCTCAATATCCCAGCGCATACCGTAAATTCGAACGATTTCCTGTTCCAAAAGGGTACAGTCCGTGCTGAGAATGGCGAGCCATTCGCTTTTCTTGTTTCGATTTTGGATGAACACAATTTTTACAGGTATCCCGTTGGACATCACGCAATGAATCGAACGAAGAATTCCTTTTTTACCTTGTACAGGCTGGGCTAGACGGTACAGTTGCTTCAATGAAACCAACTGCCCATTCACCAAATAGCGCTGTTTCGTCGCTTTCACCATCCCAATGACATCTATGCCCTGTTCAACAATTCCTTTGATTAGCGGAGGCATCGTAAACCAGGTGTCCATTAGGACGTAACCAGCGTCAATTCCACTTGAAAGCGCACGCTTAATCATATCGGGAATCTGTTCAGGAGCCGTCTGTAAGGCATTTAATCGGCGTTTATAACCGGAAGTGCGTTTGTCTATATCCGTTGATATTCCATTGATTTGGGACGTTTTCGAGCTAAGTAAAGAAAAGTCGATTGGCATAAACGTACAGCCATCGGACCAACCCAATGTAAGCATCCGAAAACCTTTATAGAAACGCATTTTCTGAGAGGCATGATCGAAACAGCGTGCAAGGAGCTCCACTTTTTTACTACGATTACGATCAAAGGACGAATCATCAATAATGAACACTTTTGGTCGTGTCTTATCTGTTAGACAATCCACCTTTTGAATCGTAGAAGCACTAAAAGACAGTAAAAATCGACGCCAATTGAACGTGGATTGATTTAAGAAACGATACACAGCGTCCTTTGCGGGATATTGATCTGCTTTTTTTGACCCCAAAAGGGAGAACCAATTTCTATGTTGGAAAATTAAACAAAAAACCAGCTGAAATAAGTAGGAACCTGTGAAACCAAATGATTTTTTAATGCCAGCTTTTCGCAAGTGTTTAAAGATTTCCAGTTCGGAAAATACAGAGCAAAGTTCTTTAGGGAGTTGATTGTTCTCATTGTTATGGTCTATCATAATAGTAGGCACCTCTTCTATGTGGTAGTGATTTAGCGATAATCTCACTATACCAAAAGATGAGGTGTCTTTCTTTTTTCAATAAGTTGTCAAGCATCCTATTGAATTAGGCTCAAAGTCAATATGGGCAACTTATTGAGCGGAGTTTTCGGGTGCGAAAGTTGAGTAACTATCAATAAGCCCAAGCTGCTATCTACTTCTTTTGCATAGTACCGTTTCTGGTACATCTGACCGATATGATCATATCGCTTGGAATAGGATGTGCTATAACACTTGTTGAGTGTTAGGTACCTGTGCAAAAAACTATTCAGATTATGAACTACAATTGCATATCTATGTTACTAGAATCCAACAAACAAGACGTTTTTTGATTTTTTGTCATTTCTCTTCAAAAGAATCAAAAATATGATACAAATTACCTGTGGATGGCACCCAGTCACTATGGTTTTGTGAAAAGTGAAGAATATCAGTATAAAGTTTCAGAGCGTCCGAAATTTCATCTTCGGACGCCTTTCTCTCGTATAAAGTCATTTTTTCTTTCATTAACCAAACCTACAATTTCACGTCCCTGATCAAAATATCCAGGATGTGATTCTTCCTTATCAACTAGTATAGGTCAGGTAATAGTGACAATTTGCTTTTATAAGTTCCCTATTTTAAAAGTAAGGAACGGAAAGCATAAAACATATGTCTAAAGGAGAGAATAAGATACACAGTTAAGTACACATTTAATTTCTTTCTTCGCATATAAATATGATATAATGGAGGTGACAGAAAAATGAAAGAGAGAGGAATGAACAAGATGACTTTACAGACGATTGCAGAGGTTGAAAAGATCCGTCGGGGATTTGAAATGGGCAGTCAAGTTGGTGTAACTTCATTGGGGCGTTCTACAAAATGGAGAGAAGATCTTGAGCGTTTAGGTGCAATGCAAATTGTGGATAGAAACCAAACGACAGCAATCTTACTTAAACCAGAATCTTTTCAAGGTCTTATGACTTATCTAGATCAAGTTGATGAAAAACTAGAACAGGCACAAATTGAGGTGTTATTTAATTATCGTAAAGATACAACAGATTTTTTGTCTGGTAATGAGCTGGCAACAAAAGCGAAAGAAAGTTTCAGAGCAAGGAAAGAGCAACTTCGAGGTTTTTTAGATGGCGATAAGTAACAATCTGATTGAGGAAGCGATTGATGTTATCGCGAATATACAAGGCATACAAATGAATCAAGATGAACTTGTTGATGATGTGATACTTGTTGCTTTCGTATTTGATGAAGAAAGTACATTTAAATTAGCAATCAATCAAATCACAAATAGTATTCAACATATTGTGAGTCAAAGAAACGTAGGTCAAGCTCTGGTCAATACGTATGATGGATGGATGTCATTTCATTTCCAAAGCCAACGTGTTAATGGGCACCCGGCTGATCTACGAGTAGTGTATCAAAATACCAATACTGTCATTCGAATTCATGGGTTTGGACATAGACACTTACCTACAAATATCTACAGGCGATTAAATGGAAGATAATGAAGAAGGCATCTAATTCCCTAGGGTGTCTTTATTTCCAAATACCTGAATGTAAATCTGGTAAGAAGGGCTATTTGTATTAAATAATCGAAGAAGAAATTTTCGTCCGTATTTCTTAATATCTTTGTGCCTGGCACCTTTCTTCTGAAAATGCACATAAATTCGCGTCCCAGGGACAGACACAATTAATTATATAGAAATTCAGCAGCGGTCGAAATTTCATCTTCGGCCGCTTATTTTTCACGAATGAAAATCTGATACCTAAAACTATTTAATGAATTCGCTAGAAATGCAGAATTATCAATAACTAGATTATTAATAAATTCTCAAGTGAAATGTTGGAGACCGCAAACGCTATCCGCCAAATAAGATTAAACACTTTTGACCATTACAAATCCAACTAGTATTTAATACAGACATCAAAATGAACCACTTCGGACATCAGGAAGAGAGCCACTATCTGAGGGTAGTGCCATGTAACAAACTATCCTTTAATACCATGGTGTTCTCCCATTATCTTATCTACATAAATTTATTTAAATTTTGCATGGGTGGCAACCTTTAATGATTGTTGGCTAGAAACTATATAGAGAAATCCTGCAGCGTCCGAAATTCCCTCTTCGGACGCTTATATTTATTGATAAAGATAGCCTACTTTTATTTTTTAAAGGATTTTCTGGTAATTTGTCGAATTTAGGAAAGGATAGATTAATTTGTTTGGGGTGATAAGATGGAGATATTGGCGGAAACGGTATTAGGTGAAAGGTTTATTGTGTGGAGTCAATTTTTTGAAGAGACCTTTGTTGGTGACCGTGTATTAATACGACCAGAGGCGAGCATTAAGCGTCGAGAAGGCACAAGTACATTTAATACTGAGAAACACCCCCGCGCAGATGCAGTAATCGTAATGTTTAATCCTGGCAGTTGCAAGCCTACTTTAGATGTGCATTCAGGAGAATGGACAGAATCGATGCCGGATAAAACGCAGTTCCAACTGATGCGATTAATGGAGCACATGGCATGGAATGAAATGAAGATTGTGAATTTGTCGGATCTTTGTGAAGGGAATTTCACAGAATTTGTTGGATTATTAAAAAGATGTGACTATAAAGGAATTGCGCATTCCCGATTTGTAAGTAATCCTGAGTCTGAATGGTCTAAAGTAATCTCCGGGGCTGACAGGCTACTCTATGGTTGGGGAGAAAAGAGTGAAGCCAAAGAACTTGCGAATGTATATGGATTGTCGGATGCGGATAACATGGTAGCCTTGCATGGCAAAAAGCCAATTGCGGTATGGGACCCTGTGAGGGGGTATCCGAAACATCCTTTTCCGTTTATCCCTAAGAATCGTGAGGCTTGGTTGGAGGAAATGGTGGAGTTGTTGAATGATCAAGCATATCTAAAATCCGAAAGGTTACCGATCAAAACTATATAGATTTACGTCCAGGGATGAAAACAATTCTACAGAGTTCTGACATTTGACTACAATCAAGATGGGACGCATGTATTTTTTGTCGGCGTGTCCCTGGGGCAGCCACAAATTGAGGAGCATTTGAGTCTGACCCAGGGACAGCACTCGAGCGAAGTTGTTGTATGCGAACACATCTGACGAAGAATAGGGAAAGAGACGATTAAGTGACTTGGTGACTTGATCGTCTCTAACAATTTGTTCTCCACTTGTGGATCTTCCTCAACTGTTTGTTAATAGGTGAGGTAATAGGTACTACTGTGGGTGGCACCTTAATCCAAGCTGTAGCCACGTGCATTAGAATTTTGTAATACATCTCGTAACTCTTTAAACAATGGTGTCTCAGTTGAACGAGAAATTGACTGGGAATTGTTTTCCGCATCTAATACAAGTAGAATGCCAGGGGGAAATAATTAGGAGTTAAACATATGCTTTTTAGCTATTAAAACATGTACTATATTTTTAACATAAAATTTAAATTATTCCAATTATTTAGTATACAATAACAGGATTACTTGGTAGAATATTCATAGGAGACCGAAAGGGAGAATTCTTTTTGTTGCAGTGTGATTCGTACTTAATAGATCGAGATACATTGGCCTTGGTATCAGTTTTTGTTGATGGATACCGGACCCGAATTATGACGAGGCATGGGGTGTATCACTCGAAAATGTCGATTGAATACTTATTGGAAGAATCGTGTATTCGTAATGCTTCTACTTTTGATGGCCGTATACGGGCTATTCGTAAGATTATGGAATATCCAAAAAAGACCCCCTTGCTGATTGATACGGAAGAAGAAGTGGGTGCATTCCCGACACTTTCGTCTATACATGTGGAATGTGTATGGATATTCAATCATCATTTTCATGTAAATGTGTTGAGTTGTAACACGTCAGAAGTAGTGTTCGACAATGGCATGTCTCTACAAGTAAAAACCTCAAAGCATGTTTTAATCAATCAACAACAAAGGTTGTATTCAACGATGGAAGTGTACCGGTCGAAGCGTCGTAACATGATATACATAGAAAGGCCTCGTACTGTACAAAACTAAGATTTAGAATATTCCATAAATTTATAGAGTGAAAATGAATTAAAAAATTTAGAGGTCTCCTACATTTTTTATAAATAAATTCTATTGCATGGTGGTACCTTTAGCTGGCGACCGCCAGCTATAAATTCGCGTTCCAGGGATGAAAAATTCTACAGAAATTATCGTGTTTTATTGCCTCTAAAAATTTTTTATAGAAATTCTAACAGCGGCCGAAAGTAACTTTGGGCGCTTGTTTTATGTAAAAATCCCGTACTCTTTTTTCATTTCTCTATGCGGTTATGCGGTTTAAATAATAGGATTATTATTGAGTCAATTTCATAACTCCTCAATTCGACAGTTATCCGTTAATTTTAGACAGGTATCGTTTGATTGTAGCGCAATGCGGCGACTACAGTGGGAACAGCACGAGCTGAAAGCCCCGCAGGAAAGAAATGGAACAAAGACTAAGAACGCCACTACGCGCGGCAACGTCTTCGTGACCAACATCATGTTGGCCCGAAGCCGTGCCCCACGGAAAGCGTCCGCATGGAGCGAAAATCAACTTTGTTCGGATTTTATTACTAGATTTCTTATTATGAAATTGACTCAATTAACAGAAACTTCTTACATATTTGGATGTAATAGATTAAAATGAAGAGAGAGTTGTAAATGACACGAAGGAGAGAAATATTCAATGAAACTTAATGTTCATATCATCATGGGGTTTAATCAAGATTCAATTAGACCAGCGATTGAATTACAACGACGACATGAAGTTGTTTATATTTGTGATAATTCCATCCAAGGAGTAGTACATAAGCGTAAAGACTTTACTTTTGTCAATCAACAATTTGTCGATGCAATCGACCACACCACATTTAAAGTATTCACCTATGAACCACCATATAAAAAAGGACAAGTTCTACAAGGAACAAGATCGTTTATGATGGAGAGAACGGTGAATAGTTCGCGTTCACGGGATGAGAACAATTCTACAGACACTGACATTTGACTAAGTTAGAACGCGGGAATTCTTTTGTCGGTGTGTCCCTAGGGCATCCATAAATTGAGGAGCATTTGAGTCTGACCTAGTGACAGCACTCGAGTGAAGTTGTTGTATGCGTACACATCTGAAGGAGAATGAAATATTAGCGTCACAGGGATGGAACCCAATAAATGAAATATTGAATCAGATGGTGAGGCAATAGCCAGAGTGTTATAATTAAACAATACTAAATTGGACGTGAGGTAATCGTGTGGAAGAAACCTTAAAACAAATATTGAGTGAAATGAAATATATGCGAAGCGACATAAATGACCTGAAACAAGGTCAACAAAATTTGGAGAGTGGTCAACAAAATCTGGAAGTTGGTCAACAAAACTTGGAGAGTGGTCAAAAAAATCTGGAAATAGGCCAACAAACCATGGAGGCTGGTCAAAAAAGGCTTGAAACGCAACAACAAGCCTTGGAAGCTGGTCTTAATAGAGTTGAGATTGGTATACAAAGCTTGCAAGAGAAGCTTGTTGATAGTTTAGGATTGTATACAGAGAAAATTGTCGAACATGTTGACAATAAAACTGAAGTATTGAATAAGAGAGTCTTTAAAGTAGAATCAGAAATAGAACGATTATGCAGGCAGTAAGGGATTTGCAATAACCCACTTACTGTTTTTTTAATTCGCCCAGGGATGAAAATAAAGATAGGACGCATGTATTCTTTTGTCGACGTGTCTCTGGGTCAGCCACAAATTGCATGAAAAAGATAGTGAAAGAGGTGGCGGGGATGGCTGAATGCCAACTGTGTGGCAATACTGATGCTTATATTCATTTCGGTACAGAGCTACTATGTTTGGATTGTTTTAACGAGAAGATGGTTAAAAAACTAGGGGTGAGAGTAACAAGCTATCCGGAAGGTGTTATGATTCGGGACGGTCAAGGGAAGGTACACCGTTTGCGTTTGAGAAAGCGCTTGGATCCAATCGGCTTCATCATGGAAGCGAAAGCAGAAGAAACGGATGGGTATGAGTTTGTCGTTCATGGTGCATTGGATGTAGATCAAGAGGAGTTGTTTCTGCAATTAATCGCGAAAGCAGAGCGTGGTATGGCAGAGTTGTATGTAGATCAAGGACATTTCCCCAATGGTCAATCGTATAATACGATGAAAAACGACCGCTTGGCTGGGAGAATTGCGTATGATCCTGATGAGGATGTCGTACCTAAATTGGTTGTTGACGGAAAATCGTATACTTGGAATGAAATCGGTAAGATGCTAATGGCTTATGAAGGGTTTCAGATAAAGCTTGAGACTTTGGACTCGTCAGATGAAATCAAGTGGCAGGATAAGAGGTAAGTTGGTTATTCCATACGAGGAGGAAGTATGATGAATCTTCTGAATGAAGTTAATCATCGATCGTTTACAGTCCCAAAAGAACCATGGGTCATGGCACAAACTTGGAGTCAGCTTTTGTTTGCCCATTACCCTGTATCAAAATCACTTCTACGTTCTTTAATTCCGAATTGTTTCGAAATAGACACATTTGAAGATAACGCTTGGATTAGTGTTGTTCCATTTCGAATGAGTGGACTCCGTATTCATGGAATAAGAGAACTTCCCTTTACACCAGAGTTTGCCGAGCTAAATGTAAGAACATATGTAACCTTTAGAGGAAGGCCTGGCGTCTATTTCTTTAGCTTGGATGCCAATAGTAAGCTTGCCGTAATATTAGCAAATAGTATGTATAATTTGCCATATATGCATGCCGAAATGAAGATTACCCAACAAAATAAAACGGTACATTATTATAGCGAACGAACTGACTCTCGTGCAAAAACCGGGATTTTTTTTGGAACATACCGACCAGTAGGAGACGTCTTTAGGGCTAATACTGGAACGCTAGAACATTGGTTAACGGAAAGATACCTACTATACGTCATTAAGAAAAATGGAGTATATGAAGGGAATATTCATCATAAACCATGGCCTTTACAACATGCTGAAGCGACTATTAAGGTGAATACAGTTGCAGAAAGTATGGGCATTCCTATTGAAGAGCCCGCTCCACTTCTTCATTATTGTGAAAAACTTGATGTTCTCGCTTGGCTACCAAAAAAAGTAGGAATATATGAAAGTTCATAAATACTCTATTTCATAGTCGAAACGAATTCTTCGACTATAATAAGAAAAATAATGCCCACCTTTTTGATAGGTGGGCATTATTTATGTGCGCCCAGCATGGGCG
>NZ_ALJG01000336.1 GCF_000286315.1 Paenisporosarcina sp. TG20
GCGTCCGCCTGTAAACGGAAATCACTAGATTTGATACAGTTTGATATATACTTTTCAACTGATCATAAAATTGTGTGTGCTTTCTTAAAGGAACGGGCGCACTTACCCGGTTTTTCTTATGGCCTTCACAAGCGCAAGAGGTCTAAAGTAATCTTGAATTAAATAATTTTAATAAACTAATGATCACTTGACTTCCACTGCTTTTGAAGCAGCAATCAACTCACGTATACTATCTAAATCACCTGCATGCAACGCATCGATAATTCGACTACCAACAATTACACCATCTGCTATTTTACTCATTTCTCGAACTTGCTCAGGCGTAGAAATTCCGAAACCAGCCATAACTGGAACGGCACTCACTTCTTTTAATCTCGCTAAATGTTCCCCAACATTTTTTGCAAACTCTGCTCGAGCTCCAGTAATACCAGTCACCGTAACAGCGTACAAGAATCCTTCAGAAGCTTTTGCAATACGTTCGATTCGCTCAAGTGGGCTTGTTAAACTAACTAATTGGATAAGTGCTAAATCATGTTTACTAAATTCATCATGTACCAGTGGACTCTCTTCCAGTGGTAAATCAGGAACAATCAATCCACTCACACCATTGGTTGCACAATCTTGAGCAAATGCTTCGATTCCATATTTAAAGACTGGGTTCAAATAAGTCATTAAGACGATTGGTATTTTCACCTCGCCTTTTAAGTTTGCGATTGCTTCTAACACAGCACGCAATGTCACACCTTCAGCCAGAGCACGCTTGCCAGCCTCTTGAATTGTCGGACCATCTGCCACAGGGTCAGAAAAAGGAATACCGAGTTCAACCGCAGTGGCACCTGCTTCTTGTAGAAACAGGAGTTGTTCACGTAGTTTCGATAACCCACCGTCACCGGCCATAATATAAGGAATAAAAGCTTTTCCGCCTGTTGCGACTTGTTGTTCAATAGCAGACTGTAACTTTAATCTAGTCATTGTTTCCACCTCCAAGTGCATCACGCACAGTAACAACGTCTTTGTCTCCGCGTCCCGATAAACAAACTACGATAATTTCATCTTTGCTCATAGAAGCCGCTAACTCACCAGCGAAATGAATGGCATGGGCAGATTCTAGAGCGGGGAGAATACCTTCTGTACGAGCAAGTAATTGAACAGCTGCTAAGGCTTGATCATCTGTTACCGATGTATATTTAACACGCCCACTTTCATGTAGGTAGCTGTGTTCTGGCCCGATACCCGGATAGTCAAGACCAGCCGAAATGGAATGTGCCTCTTGAATCTGTCCAGCATCGTCTTGCAGTAAATACATAAGTGCACCGTGTAACACCCCTACAGAGCCTTTTGTTAATGTGGCAGCATGTTTATCCGTTTCTAATCCTGCACCCGCAGCTTCAACGCCGAATAGTTTAACATCTGTATCTTCAATGAATGGATAAAACATCCCCATTGCATTACTACCTCCACCTATACAAGCAACGATTGCATCGGGTAGACGGCCTTCTTTTTCAACAATTTGCTTGCGAGTTTCATCCCCAATGACACGTTGGAAATCACGTACAATTTTAGGGAAAGGGTGTGGGCCAAGTACGGATCCCATAATATAGTGAGTGTCGCCAACATTCGTCACCCAGTAACGAAGCGCTTCATTCACCGCATCCTTTAACGTTCTACTACCTTGTGTCACAGTCACAACTTTTGCCCCTAAAAGTTCCATACGAAACACATTTAATTGTTGACGACGAACATCTTCTTCGCCCATGAAAATGACACATTCCAAATCAAACAGCGCACAGACAGTTGCAGTGGCAACACCATGTTGACCTGCTCCTGTTTCAGCAACGATTTTCTTTTTTCCCATGCGTACAGCAAGTAAAGCTTGCCCAATTGTATTGTTGATTTTGTGAGCACCTGTATGATTAAGATCTTCACGTTTTAAATAAATCTTTGCACCGCCCATTTTTTTAGTTAAGCGTTCTGCAAAATATAGAGGGTTTTCTCTCCCTACATAATCTTTTAAATAATAACGAAAGTCTTTAATAAAGTCCTCGTCTTTAATGGCTAAATCATAAGCTGCCTCTAGTTCAATCACAGCCTGCATCAAAGTTTCAGGTACAAAGCGTCCACCAAAACGACCATAATGTCCATTTGCGTTAGGTTGGTTATAAGTTGTCTGCATGCTCATTCTCCTCTTCTCGCACTGCACGTATAAACGTGCGGATTTTTCCTGCATCTTTCCGTTTCTCTGTCTCCACCCCACTAGATACATCGACCATGAAGGGTTTTACAGTATAGATGGCCTCTTTTATGTTACTAGCAGTTAAGCCCCCAGCTAGAATGACTTTATCACTTGGAATGTTTGACTTTTCCAATAATGACCAGTCAAAAGAGTGCCCCGAACCACCACGATATTCAACGCCGGGTGCATCAAATAAAAAGTAATCTACTTCATATTCTGAAGCTCTTTTTACATCTTCTTCATTTGTTATCGATAGCGCTTTTATTGTAGGGAAGGAAACGTTTCGAGCATAATCGGGGCTTTCATCGCCATGAAGTTGAACAACATCAAGCGGCACCTCTTGTGCAATCCGTGTCACCTCTTCTATAGACTCATTGACGAACACACCTATTTTTAAAACATCATTTGGAACAGCTGTTGCTAGAAACTTCGCTTGTTCAAGCGTTATTTGTCGGCGGCTTTTTGCGAATATAAATCCTATAGCGTTAGCCCCAGAATCGACAGCTACCTTTACATGTTCAAGTTCCATCAATCCGCATATTTTGACTTTTGTCATCAAAAATCCCCACGTTTCACGTGAAACGAACCCAATGTTTCGTCAATATTTTTACTGCGCATTAATGTTTCACCAACAAGAACTGCATGGGCTCCGACTTGCGCAACAGTTAACGCATCTGTAGCATCACGAATTCCGCTTTCACTAATCAACACACGCTTTTCATGAAAAGGGAAGTGTCTAGCAATTTCTTTGGTGTTTGCTAAATCCACTTCGAAAGTTTTCAAGTTGCGATTATTTACTCCAATAAGTTTTGCATTTATCGATAAAGCTCGTTGTAGTTCTTCTACATCATGAACCTCTACTAAAACTTCTAAGTCTAAACTTGTAGCATAATCAAACAACTCTAGAAGATCCTGTTGTTCAAGAGCAGCTACTATCAATAGAATAATAGAAGCGCCTGAGCGTTTTGCTTCTTCGATTTGCAACCAATGGATAATAAAATCTTTACATAAAACAGGAAGCTTAACGGCTTCTGATACAATTTGTAAATCATGCATGGACCCTTTAAAAAATTGTTGATCCGTTAACACGGAAATTGCGGCAGCTCCTGCTTTTTCATAAGCCAAAGCTTGCTGTAGTGGGTTTACATTTCCTTCGATTAATCCTTTAGAAGGTGAAGCGCGTTTTATTTCAGAGATTACTTGTAAGTGTTGGGAATTATATAATGTCTCAAACAGTGATGGTTTTGCAACAGATACTTGCGTTAATTCAATGGACCCTTGTTGTTTTAATAGTTTTTCAACCTCTTGTTTTTTAACTTGTAATATCTTCTCTAAAATAGTCATGTGTTTACCTCCTGATGGATACGGTTTTGACTATAGGCAACAACCGATTCCATGGCGCTTAACGCTCGGCCAGTTTGAATGCTTTTTCTTGCTTGGTGGACCCCTTCTTGTATTGTCGATGCGACGCCAGCTGCAAATAAACCAATTCCTGCATTTAAAAGAACTGTATCTAAATAGGGTGAAGGTTCACCATGCAAAACATTTTTTAAAATATATGCATTTTCTTGTGCTTCTCCGCCACGTATGTCCTCAAGTGGCGCGTAAGATAAGCCGACATCCTGAGCATTTAACGTAAATGGAATAAAGTCTCCTTCATTCATTAGAACGAGGCGGTTATCCCCTGCTAGAGAGGCTTCATCCATTCCGCCTGCCCCTGTTAAAACGATTGCACGTTTTCTACCTAAACGATGTAGAACAGCTGCTAAATCCATTAATTTGTCTTGTCGATAAATTCCAACTAATTGCGAGGTTAGAGAAATAGGATTAGTTAAGGGACCAATAATATTAAAAATTGTTGGTTTACCCAAAGATTTCCGAATACCTTGAATCTTTTTCATCTTAGGATGGACATGTGGAGCAAATAAAAAGGCAATATTCGTTTGTTTAAGTAATTCATCCACTTCACGAGGTTGGAAATCTAAGGAGATACCTAGTTCCTCTAATACATCTGCACTACCTGTACGGCTCGAAATACTTCGGTTACCGTGTTTTGCAACTTTTAACCCCGCGCCAGCTAATACAAAGGAAGAAGTTGTGCTGATATTAAAACTTTGCGAGCCATCTCCCCCTGTGCCACAATTATCAAACACATGAGAGGTACTAGTTGGAATTTGAGTGGCATTCTCTTTTAACACTTCGACCAATGCTGCAATTTCATCTATGGTTTCGCCTTTAGTAGATAATGCTAGTAGAAAATCGGCGATTTCAATATCATTACTGTCATTTGAAAACATGGCATTTGTTGCTTCTCTCATCTCGCTGTACGTCAGTGAAGTGCCTGCGCGTACACTGTCTATAAATCTTCTCATCTGGATCTCTCCTCTACTAAAGCTATATCTGTTAGAAATGCTTGAAGAATTTTTGCTCCATCACGAGTCCCTATAGACTCTGGATGGAACTGCAAACCATACAGCGGATAATCTACATGTTGAATTGCCATAATACTTTGATCATCCATGGCAACGGCGGTTGATTTAAAACAAGGCGGTAAATCTTCTAATACCAACGAATGGTAACGCATAACAGGTAATGGTTGCGGTAAATATGCAAACATTCCTGCATGTGAATGACGAACTGAGGAAACTTTCCCGTGCATGACTTGTGGGGCGCGTTTTATCTTGCCTCCAAATGCAACACCCAACAGTTGATGTCCTAAACATACACCAAGCATCGGTATAGATTTATGGAATTCAGTAATGATCGATAGTGAATTCAATTTCTCAGTCGGTGAACCAGGTCCTGGTGATAAGACAATTGCTTTTGGATCCATCTTGCGGATGTCTTCTATAGAAATCTCATCATAACGCACAACTTTTACATCTTCGCCTAGAATAGATAAGCTTTGGTATAGGTTATACGTAAATGAATCGTAGTGATCGAGTAATAAAATCATGTCAACACCTCCAACAGCGACTTTGCTTTATGCAATGTTTCTTCAAACTCAGCTTGTGGATTGGAATCATACACAATTCCTGCTCCTGCCTGTACATAAGCAGTTTGATCTTTAACAACTAATGTTCGAATAGCTAATGCCGTATCGATATTGCCATTGAATCCGATATAACCAACAGCTCCCCCATAAACACCTCGCTTAACGTTTTCCATTTCTTGAATGATTTGCATCGCGCGAATTTTAGGCGCTCCCGATACCGTACCAGCAGGTAAACATGCAACAAGTGCATCTAGAGGATGGTAATCTTCGCTCAAAGTTCCGGCCACTTCAGAAACGATATGCATGACATGCTGATACTTTTCGATTTCCATGTACTTTGTTAAATGAATAGAGCCCACTTCACTAATTCGTCCCAAATCATTTCTTCCTAAGTCCACTAACATGCGGTGTTCAGCAAGTTCTTTCGGGTCTGCGAGAAGTTCTTTTTCAAGGGCAATATCCTCTTCAGGTGTCTGCCCTCGACGTCTTGTACCGGCGATTGGGTTCGTTGTCACTCGATTTCCTTGAATACTCATCAAGCTTTCAGGAGAAGCCCCAAGCACTACATGATCGTCAAAATCAACAAAAAACATATAAGGCGAAGGATTTTGTTTTCTTAGTTTTCGATATAATGCAAACGGATCACCTGTAAATTCTGCCTGTAAACGTTGTGATAAAACAACTTGAAAGATTTCTCCAGCGCGAATCAACTCTTTTGCTTGCAAGACATTATCGATAAACGTTTGTTGCGTTATATTGGATGTGAAAGAAAGTGAGGATTGGTTAGTCACTTCTTCCAGTTCTTTCATTGATAATTGACGCTCTACTTCTTCTATTTCACTTGGATTTGATCCTGTGTGTAAAATAGTAACATCTTGCTTAAGATGGTCATAAACAACAACAGTTTCATAGACAAGTAAGTGTATGTCTGGCATGTCTTTGTCGTCGGGAAGTGCTGGGCCAATGTCTTCATATTGTGCAATGATATCATAGCCAATATAGCCGACCGCACCGCCGCTAAATGGAAACTCATTTAGTTCCTCTGTTACTGGTAGTAACGTTTTTAATAATTCTATTGGTTTACCGATATGCACTAGTACTTCACCGGTTAATATGGAAGTCTCAACTAATTCATGATTTGCTCCTCGAAATTCTTTTACCGGATTTTGACCGATAAAGGAATAACGACCAGAAGCTTCATATTTTAAAGAACTTTCGAGTAAAAATTTTCGTGTCCCTTGTAATCGTTTGAAAATGGCGATGGGTGATAAAGTATCGCCGTTTATCGTCATTCTTGCTGTTTTTAATAGATTGGTTTGCATGTAAATCTCTCCTCTGCTCAGCTCATTGTTCTGTAGAAAACAAAAAAGTCCCCTGTCCATGAACAGAAAAGTTCATGGACAGAGGACGGAATGACCGTGGTGCCACCTCAAATTAAAAGCCGAATCTCGACTTTTACTCTAGAATCTGTAACGTAGATTAAACGTTTTCCCTTACTAAAATTCTGGGAAACTCTCCAAAGACCATTCACAACAAGTTGACTATCAGCTTCCACCAACCGCTGACTCTCTTTAAGACTCACTTGTGCTACTATTCTTTGTCATCGATTTCTCTCAGCTAAACTCAGCTCTAATCTTCATCGGCGATGTCGCTCTCGACACCTTCTGCCTATATACGGTAGAAAATTATAGTTTGTATTTATAACTGATATCAAAAAACACTATCAGTCTGATTAATGAAATAAAAAGTTGTCCTTATCTTAGTATGATTACAAGGAGATGTCAACTATAAAGTTACTCGAAAAAGCTAAAAACAACAATAATATTGTAATATTCTACTAATTTAGTTATATTTAAAATAATTAACTAGAGGAATATCATTATTATATGAAGGAGACTTTAAGAATATGAAATTTTTTATCTCTGTCGACATGGAAGGCATTACAGGCTTACCTGATCATACTTTTGTAGATTCGAAGAAACACAACTATGAACGTGCTCGTCGTATCATGACAAATGAAGCAAATGCAATTATAGAAGGGTTACTAAAAAAAGGGGCCAATGAAATTGTGGTCAATGATAGCCATTCACAAATGAATAACTTATTAGTCGAAGAATTAAATCCAGAAGCCATGTTAATTACGGGTGGTGTTAAACCTTACTCGATGGTACAAGCACTAGATGAAACGTATGATGGGGCTATTTTTATTGGTTATCATTCACGTGCAGGACAACCTGGTGTCATGAGTCATTCCATGATATTTGGTGTACGTAATATATATATAAATGAAGTTGAAATTGGAGAACTTGGTTTCAACGCCTATGTAGCTGGCCATTTTGGTGTACCGGTCATACTGGTGTCCGGTGATGATGGGGCATGCCGTGAAGCGGAAGCTCTAATTCCAAATGTCACGACTGTTGCAGTGAAAGAATCGATTACTCGCCAAGCGGTAAAGACAATGCATCCCAAAAAGTCACATGGACTGTTAACACAACATATTCAAAAAGCGGTTGATAATCGTCATTTGGTAAAACCACTCACACCACCGACAAACCCAACACTTCGTATTGAATTTGTAAACTATGGTCAAGCAGAGTGGGCAGCCATTATGCCAGGATGTGAAATTGAACCAGGAACTACGATTGTCAAATTTGAAGCAGTCGATATTTTGGAAGCGTACCGTGCCATGTTAGTTCAAGTTGAACTAGCTTCACAAACGACTTTCTGTTAATTGCTTCTATTAACCCTAATACCAATATAATGTTAAGATAATAAAGGGAAAGAACTAGATTATTATGTCGATATTAAAAGGAAAACTAATAGAATAGCCTGTAAAAGCGTATGGTATTGAAGGATCACATACGCACACTACATATCAGATAAGGAATAGAAGAATGAGAGGGTAAGGGGGAATATGGAATGTTATTTCAAACATCGACAACATGGGTTTGTTCAGTTGCAGTCGCAATGGTATGGACATCACCTGAATCAGTCCGTAAACAAGATGCAGTAATTTTAGGGAATCCAGTTCATTTTCCTAAATGGTTAGAAGAGTCAAAGTACGAAGACTTACTTAATTTATGTGATGGGAATTGCGTTCAAACTCAAGTATTATACGGAGAGCCTGTATTTATTAAAGAAATCGTCGGAGATTGGGCAAAAATAATATGTATATGGCAGCCTAATGAAAAAGACGAAAGGGGCTATCCTGGATGGATACCTCTAGTTCAACTAAAAGAAATGGAGCGTATTTCAGACTTTGGTTATGCGAAAGTTCGTTTACCTAAAGCACAGGTTTGGACAGAGGAAAGAAAACCATTACTTGTTGTATCATTTAATACTATTTTGCCGATTATCGATAGTGATGATGAGTATACGCGTGTCTACACCCCCCACGGTGAAGCCCTCATGTTGAGTGAAGAAGTTGAACACTCTCCGGGGATTGAATCATTTGTTAAACGGTCAGGAAATGACATAATTTCATGTGCTTCTAAATTCATTGAGAAACCGTGCTGCTGGGGCGGAATGTCTTCATACGGGTATGATTGTTCAGGTTTTAGTTACAATATGTTTAAAGCGCATGGATATTTTATTCCGCGAGATGCAGATGATCAAGCTAGGAGTGGGGAAGAAGTCGATATAACTAATTCTAGTAAGTGGGTTATAGGTGATTTATTATTCTTTGCGGATGAAGGTTCAAGTAAGGTTCGGCATGTCGGCATTTATTATGGTAACGGCCTTATGATTCATTCACCAACAACAGGACAAGCGGTTGAAATTATTGAACTCGAGGGAACGAAATTTGTGAATGAATTATGTGCAGTAAGACGCTACGTTAAAGTAGTGGAAGAAACGTCAGAACCCTTAAAGGTTGGATAACAATTACCTTTTAAAATACAGTATTTTTGCAAATGCCGATGAAGACATTTGCAAGTAGATTACTAAAGCTATATTAATAGTGAAATAATACATCAATCGGATATACAGACATTGATTTTCATTAAAAGTTGACCACTAGCTTATCAGGTTGTAAAGTAACCGCAAAAGGGTTGAAATATTATTCTAGCATTATAATAATCCAGAAATTTTATTTCGCTTATAAAGTTCATTGGTTTCTTTGGTATGTGTCATATCGCCTACACAGATGAATTCCCTGTGATTATCATCTATTTCCATTATAGTAAGGCTAGTTCCGTGAATAAACGGAGGTTCCCAAAGTAAATTTAGTTCTACACCGCTAAAATGGTTAATTAGACACTTTTTCACGACACCATGTGTCACAATCAAAACGTGGCCATTTGGATGTGCATCCTCAATTTCTTCAATTGCACATTCAATACGCTTTTTGAGCGTGTGGAAGTTCTCGCCAGAAATAGACTCAAATTGATCAGGGTGTTCATAGTATGTTTTTACTTGCTCCTTATAATCACGCTCGATTTCGGTTGATGTTTTGCCTTGCCATTCACCAACATTAATTTCCCTTAAATCTTCCTTTTGAATAAGTGGAATGTCGCGTTTCCCGATTATGAGTTGTGCTGTATGAATCGTTCTCTCACTTGTACTACTATATACAGCAGTAAGCGGCACTTCTTGAAGGTACTCACCTAATTGTATTGCTGCCTCTATTCCATTCGTGGTTAAAGGCGAATCAGCCCATCCTTGCATGCGTTGTTGTACGTTCCATTCAGTTTGCCCGTGACGTGTGATGTACAAGGTTAACATCTTATTCCTCATTTCAGTTACGTAAGTTTTGTATTTCCTATTTTCGCTATTGAAAATTCCTAGTATTTTTTTCGTACTATCATTGAAGGAGAGAAATAATTTTATGTTATCGTTTTTCGACAAGTACCAAAGTATGATACTTACTGTAATTTTAATTGGTTATATTCTTAATTCACTCTATATTGGTTCTGCTAATTTGTCATTCGTGCTATTCTTTTTAGTCGTCATTCTTCAGGTAGTGCGCATGCGAAAACATATTCTACAATTATCATTCCTCCAATTACTAGCAATTTTCGGACTAATTGTAGGATCTATAGTTGCACTTATTTTTATATTTATGGGCTTTAACCATATGATAAGTGTAGGTATCTTGTCATTCCCTAATTGGATGCTTATTTTCATTCAAATTGCATTGATCCTTATTATTTTATTAAGCGTTACTGCAATGGTTAGAAATTTATTTGAGCGATTTACAGGGCAGAAAGCTAAATAAAGAACAGAACGACGGGGGTATCCGAAAGTCATTTAAAATGACTTTACGGACATCCCTTTATTTATATTACAATTGGCTCTGTATACAAATCGAGTGATTTCCGTTACAACACACTTTCATGTTTCGAAGCTAGCAGCATAACGCTTTTCCAGCTGGAGTAGTTAGTACGAATAAAACACCGCAAACGAGCACGAATTGCGGTGTTTTTTTATCTATTGTTTTACTTCCAAGGCTAGTAATCCATACAAATGCATGTCGTGCCTTTTACCATCACGACGTCCAAGTGACTCCAAACTATTCCAATGTCGATATATGAGTAGGTCGTCTTTTCTCATGGCTGTTAATTGTCTTTTCAATCCTGAAAACACAGCTGCTCCCCCTTGTCATAAGTTTTTCTTATCTTAACTCATTATATCATTGTCATTTTCTTATTTAGAGACACGAAGTACAATAAAGTTAATAAGAGAGACAGGTGACGGCATGGACTATTTTATTTTGTACTTTATTGGTGTTATCGCTACGACAATCGGTACTCTAGCAGGCGGAGGAGGCCTCATTAGTTTGCCTACGATGTTGCTATTTGGCCTGCCAATCCATTCCGCTATTGGTGCAAACAAAGTCTCGAACACAGTGAGTTCTTTCTCAAGTTTTTTCACGCTATATAAACGTAAACAAATAACGTTGAGTGAATCTTTTTGGGTTATACCAATTAGCTTGGGAGGCGGAATCACCGGAGGTTTTATCGCCACACAATTATCATCAAATTTACTTTATATACTAGCAATTTGTCTTCTAGCTTTTGCTTTTATCACATCATTTATTGGCAAAGGTAATTTCACAGGAGAAAATCCATTGAAACTTACAGCTGTTAGTGGACCAGGATTATTTGGTATTGGGATATATGATGGCCTTTTTGGACCTGGTCAAGGAACATTAATGCTTTATCTGTTTAGTTACTTGAACATAGCTTATGTAAAATCAGTAGGATTGGTAAGATTAGCCACTTTTTCAAGTTGCTTCGGGGCGTCAATTAGTTACATCTCTTCAGGAGCTATCATATGGCCTTTGACATTTGCTTTAATGGCAGGCTCGATAACAGGAGCTCAACTAGGGGTACGCATTGCGGAAAAGTTAAAACCACAATATGTAAAACCAATCCTAAGAATAGTCACGGCGCTACTCATCGTACAATTAGTAATGAATAATATCATGTAGATAGTTTATTGAAAATTTCAACGTAAAATGACATACTAATGAAAAGAGGTGTTGAAATGGACAACCAAGTAGAGGACAAACATGTATGGTTAAAAGAACCACAAACCAAAATAGAAAGCTCACAAAATCACTATTCAGATGAGAAGTTTTGGAATAAAATTCTGAAATATAGTAAAAAGGCAGGAAAAACAACTGTTTATTCAAGCTTATTGTTATATTTCACAGCTAAAAATCCAGCGGTTCCAAAATCTGCAAAACTGACAATAATAGGTGCACTAGGATATTTAATTTTCCCAGCTGATGCATTGCCCGACTTCATTCCTGTTATTGGTTTAGTTGATGATGCAAGTATCATTGCATTTGCTTTGTATCAAGTGATTTCACATATTGACCAAGCAACCAAACAACGTGCACATGATCAAATGGTGGCATGGTTCGGTCAACCTGAGAAAGATATCGACATGGATGATCATTATTTGCCGGAAAAGTAAAATAGTGAACCGTTTTCGTAATGCGTTTTAATCTGAGGGGCAAAAACTTAATACACAACACAAAAGGACTATCAATTCACAATTAAATTGGTAGTCCTTTGTTTATTGATATATCACCGTTATTACTTTAAAATCTTGATATTTAGCTTTATTGGTAGCCTATTTGGTCGCACTACAATAGAAAAAGTTAATATTTTAAAGGTAAAAATGTGAACTAGGTTAGTTGAACAAGGAAAATTTTATCGCTTGTAGAAATGGATAGGATAGAAGGGGGATGAAAAATTGGAAAGAAAGTTTAGTACATTCTCAATTATATTAATTGTTATAGGAGTTTTTGTTGCATATATGGCATTTCCACCGATTAATATTGATTTTTTGGGTTGGTGGGGAATATTCATTGGTTTTGGTATCTATCTAACTGGCTTAGTACTTGGTATAGTTGCTTTCTTTAAGAAAGAAAAAGGGTTTATGAAGTATATCTCGTTACTTTCCATTTCATTAGGTGTTTTATTTATTACATTTCTTTATGCAATCGTCGGTAGTGTTTAACAAGGTAGAAGATTATACTGCTAATTAAAAATTATAAAAAGCAGAACACTGAATCTCAGTGTTTTTTTTATCATTTTCAAATCAAAAATGACGAAAAAGCACCGCTAAATGCGATGCTAATTCCAATTCGGTTTTAATAGCTATTTTTCAGTTCGCTCTTTTATAATTCATCAAACATATGTCCGAATTCTTGTAAAAGTGTACGGCCTAGCGTATTACTCCCTTCAGTCAAACCTACGTATAATCCAATTTGTCCTTTATAAATAAAAAATCCAGTATCATGTTCAATATTGTCTAACTCCCCAGTTTTATTGAAAAAAACAAATCCCTCATTCTTAACACCCATTGGAACTTTGTTCTTAAATTGATTATTTTCAAGAATATATAGCATGCTACGAAAAGCAGGTGAACTAGCCAATATTCGTAGACAAGCGACCATGTCGCGTGAACAAACCAAGTTTTCTAGACCTGCTAAAATCGCAACTTGATCTCTCATTTCACGCGCCAGCTTAGATTTGGTCATGCCAAGATGCTGCAAGTAAGTATTTAAACGTTTTAATCCATAGCGCCCAATCAAGACATTAGTAGCAGTATTGTCAGATACGACCATCATTAACACCAGCAAATCTCGAACCGAGAACATTCTTGATTCCGTAACAAGTGTTTGTAAAACTCCAGCCCCATCAACAATATCTTCAGGTGATACCTCAACTAGCTCCTCTAAATCTTTAGCATGATGAAATCCGTATAAAAAAATGGGCAACTTTATCAAACTAGCGGACTTAAAGACTTCATCAATATTTAAAGAATATTGCACTGTACCTATTGGGTACTCCATATGTAGACTATATTTCCCAGGAAATTTCGTAATACCCACAAATACACCGTCCTTTTTAAAGTAATAGAAAAATAGAAACCCAATCCACTTCAACTGTTTGTAAATGTTCTCTGGCTCCAGGTGTACTATCTCGACCCTATTCCAGCACTTTAAGAAAGATTGCGTTTCATGAATAGTTTAATAAATTATATTACAAATAATTCCCTTTTGTATAATATCAGTGCGTAACTTTGTGGAGATATCGAAAAAAGTGATAAGAGTGGTTAATACATTCCTAAAAATCGATATAACAGCATTTAATTGGGCAGAATTCAGATGATATTATTATAGGTGCTTTTATACCAGGAAAAGCGTCTTTTAGCTCGTGAATTTGTAGTTAAAAGAGGTGTTTATCCAACATTCTTATAAAGTCTGGAACTGAGCGGATTAAGTGGTGCAAAACATGGTAAGGGAATATTTTAAAGGGAAAATGAAACCCTCTCGTCTGATTTACGTATAGAAGAGGGCGACGCTATTTGGTAGTATGTAGCAGTAAATTATCTTCTTCTATTGATAATGCTAGAAAAAATTATAGGAACTAGTTGAGGTTACTTCTAATGATTAATTGTTTATTTAATGCATCCCTAATTTGAAGAAAGGCGTATTATCACGGATCTTTTAGAATTAACTCAATTATAAGTGAACCTTTACTTGTCGAAATCGTCATAATAATTGAAGGTCGAATGAACTCGAGTGAAGGAATTGAAAACATCCGTGATCTATATAGTAAAGATACAACATCATGGATGATGTCGCTATTTAAGGAAGGTGGAGAGTATGGAACAACAACCAATCGTTGAGCTAAAGCAGTTAACAAAATTTATTGGAAAAAAGAAGATTATTGATAACTTGAATTTGCAATTATTCCCTGGTCAAATAACCGGTTTTTTAGGGCCCAATGGTTCAGGTAAAACCACTACTATTCGAATGATGGTGGGCTTGACGCAACCGTCGAGTGGAGAAGTGATTGTAGAAGGTCAAACACTACATGATGATTTTGAAGAAGCCATGAGCAAAGTCGGCGTAATTGTTGAAAATCCTGAAATGTACAAATATATGTCAGGTTGGAAAAATTTACTGCATTTTGCACGCATGAACAATTCGATTACCAAAGAACGTATTACCGAAGTGGTTGAACAAGTAGGTATGCAAAATCGTATTCATGAAAAAGTATCCTCTTATTCACTCGGCATGCGCCAGCGTCTCGGCTTAGCTCAAGCCTTACTACACCGCCCTAAGTTTTTAATTTTAGATGAGCCAACGAACGGTTTAGATCCTGCAGGAATTCGCGAATTTCGTACATATTTGAGTAAAATCGCAAAAGAAGAAGGTGTGTCGGTCTTTGTCTCGAGTCACATGCTTTCTGAAATTGAACTTATGTGTGACAGAATTGCCGTGATTCAAAACGGCAAACTCATTAATATTCGTGAAATGAATCAAAAAGAAGAAGCACATTATTACTTTGAAGCTCAACCAGCCGAACAAGTTCGTGAACTTTTAGTTACTCACGGTTTAGTTCTTGAAGATAAAGGCCCAGGGTTTCTTAGTAAAGTAGAGCAAGACAAGATTCCAGGAATTATCCAAGCAATGGTGGCAGCAAATATTCAAATATTCGCAGTCCAACCATTCCGTAAAACACTGGAAGATCAATTCTTAGAAATGACCGGAGGTGGCCAAATTGCTGAATCTCATAAGAAATGAATGGATGAAATTATGGCATAAAAAAGCTACTTGGATTATGACAATCATGTTAGTCGTCATTCTAATAGGGGTCTCCGGTGTCATGAAATGGGCTGAATCAACTTTTGATCAAGCTGATAACCAGCCTTCTTGGGAAGAAAATCAAGCAGAAAATCAAGCATTTTTAACAACTCAACTTGCCGATCCTAACATAGATGATTCGTCTAAAAAACAATTGGAAAAAGAACTAGCTATTTCTCAATATCGTTTAGATAAAAACTTAGAACCAATGGATCCGAATGGCAGAGAACAATCTGTACTCGATTCTAGCTTCCTGTTGTCATTGGTTATCTTGTTTGTTGTGATTGCAGCTGCCGGTATAGTAGCCGCTGAATTCTCACAAGGGACAATCAAAATGTTATTAAGTAGACCGGTTAAACGTTGGAAAATCTTAACGTCGAAATATGTTACAACACTCCTTTTTGCTGTTCTATTAACAATAATTACTTTTATCTCATCGATGATAGCAAGTTACTTATTTTATGATTCAAGCGGTGGAGTAATATTAGACTATCGTAATGGTTCAGTTGAAGAAGTGTCGTATTGGGGACGCGTATTCGCATTGTATGCCCTACAGTTTGTAGGAGTGGTTGTCTATACAACATTTGCCTTCACAATTGGGAGTGTATTCCGTTCTAGTTCTCTCGCTATTGGATTATCGATATTCCTGCGATTTGTTGGACCACAAATCGTATTCTTCTTAAGCGAGTATGAAATCGCAAAATACATCCTGTTTACCCATACTGATCTAACAGGTTATATCACAGGTAATATGTTTATTCCAGGTATCACTTGGCCTTTTTCAATCGCAGTTTTGACTGTATATATGTTAATATTCTTATTCATAAGCTTCTGGTCATTCACAAAACGAGACGTTACAGCTTAACAGTAAGCAACCGTTCCTTTTCGGAGGAGCGGATTTTTGTGCGACGGGCAGTTATATGTGACACGGACCTTGTCATAATGTCACATTACACACACAATGGTCCTGTGGGATATCTAGAATCAGGTTACTTGGTGGGGATTGATATCTTCAAACCATTGCAAAGAAACTACGGAATTTAATAGGTAGTGAAAACGATGATAGAATGGAGTGATGGCAAAAAGGATAAGTAAAATTCCTGAAACAATCATGAATTTAATTATCTGCTGTCACCAAACTAAAAGGAGGAGAATATAAGTTGAAAATAAGTGTTTTAGGAGGGGGAAGCGAAGTTGGAGCTTCCTGTTTACATATTCAGATTGGAGAAACGACTTTATTGATTGATGCAGGAATGAGGATGCAAGGAGATGATTTACTTCCAGCGCTTGGGTTACTTGATGAGCTAGGCTCTCCTGACTGTATACTTGTGACACATGCGCATGCAGATCATATCGGAGCCCTTCCGATTGTACATTCACTGTTTCCATCTGTGCCCGTTTATGCCACTCCACCTACTGGGGATTTAATGAAGATAATGATGAAAGACGCATTTAAAATATTGGAACAACGCGCCAAAACAACGAATGGTCTGCCACCTTATACGGAAGTGCAA
Organism: Paenisporosarcina sp. TG20; assembly: GCF_000286315.1. Lineage (GTDB taxonomy): Bacteria > Bacillota > Bacilli > Bacillales_A > Planococcaceae > Paenisporosarcina. The sequence continues at coordinate 16,851 of NZ_ALJG01000336.1, forward strand.
GTAAATTCATTACTTAAATCGCTCCTACTGTTTCCAGCTAGTGGTGTGTTAAAAGTTGGGAATGTCACAATTACAAGTTACCGTGCTGGGCACATTTTAGGGGCAGTGATGTTTTTAGTCGAAGCCGAGGGAGAAAGCCTACTAGTGACGGGCGATATAAGTTTTAAAGCCGGACGTACAATACCCGGCGCTGAAGTTCCGCATGGCGTTCATCCGGATGTCGTCATTATGGAGTCAACCTATGGAAATCGCATACATACGGACCGCAACACAGAAGAAAAGCGTCTAAGCGACCATGTTTCCGAAGTAATTGCAGGTGGGGGATTTGCTCTTATTCCGGCGTTTGCTCTAGGCCGTGCTCAAGAAGTTCTACTTGTCCTTCAAGATTATATGGATAAGGGTTTGATCCCAGAGTTTCCGATTTATGTCGATGGGCTTGTCACACCGATCAGTCGAATTTATAAAAACTATCCGCACTTTTTGAAAGGGCCGGTTGCGCACCGTATTAGGAGAAATGGGGATGCATTTTTAACTGAAGGTAGATGTAGAGCTGTTGCACCGCAAGAACGAGAGGCAATTTTAAAAGGAAAACCGGGTTGTATCGTCGCTTCATCAGGAATGTTGACTGGCGGGGCAAGCGTTTGGTATGCGGAACGACTTGTTTCAGGGGAAAAGAACGCAATCTTCATCACTGGTTATCAAGATGAGGAAAGCCCTGGTAGAAAACTACTCGATCTTGCTGATGGATTTAAACAGACGCTCGACTTGAACGGAAAAACTCATACGGTGAAATGCCGTATTGGGAAATATGGCTTATCTGCACATGCTGATGCGAATGAAATGAATCGATTCATTCAAACGTTGAAGCCGTCCTACACATTACTTGTTCATGGAGATGATGAGGCAAGAAAGCGCCTTGGAGAGCTCATTGATCCGCGTTTTCAACCTATCCTTGTCGAAAATGGGGAAACGTATTCATATGAAAAACGGAAGTCTGGGAAAGGCGTTGCAGGAAAAAGATATAAAAGCAATGATGCAGCCATAATTCTTCGGGAGAAAATCGGTTCTCTTCTGTTATACCGTTCTGAAGATGAAGAAGTATTGAAGCTTGCTATTTGTACAGGGGTTCATCCGAAAACAAATGCCCTTATTTGTCAAACACTTAAAGGGAAACCGGTCAGACTTCAAGCCCACCAAGTGGCTGAAACAATCGGACGTTGGAACGGGCCAATCGATGAATTACAACAAACGGCCAGTGAAGTGTTTGCTTTTTGTCGACCCATTCTTGAGCAGGTGATTTGGTCGGAATTGCCGAACGCAGAGATGACACTTCACGCCATTTTTGAACTGCTCGAATTGACCGATATAAAGGAGAAACTTGCGGTAGCAGTGGCACTTCAAAGCTTCTCAGAACAAAACCGAATCGAACAAGGTGATGGAACGGTTCGTTATCGTGTCGATGCGGAGATGGAAATAGGATTGAAGCAAATGACACTACCGATTCAGGGAATCAAAATGAACCCGGCTGCTGCAATGGACATGGCTAGACATATACTCGCGAGTCATCCACGTTTCATGCGTTGTGGCGTGAATAACCTCGGAACTGGTCATGAACAGCTGATGCTCCACTTCGACTTCCCCAACGCTGTACCGGAAAGCGAACGTGTAGATTTGGCCGATTCCCTTCTACGAGAAACAGGTTGGGACACCTCTATTTCTGATTCCGTCCGTCAAGATCTTTTGAACAATCACCTAGTGAAAATGGTAGGTCCATCTATCGGTACTCCGTCGATTCATCTACATGAACGGGCGGTAGCCGTATCAGTAAAAAGGCCTGAGAATGCTAACCAACTTATTGAACAATTTAAAAGGATAACCGGTTTCCAAATACAATTTAAAGAAGATGCCCACGCCGAACCGACATCCGGCAATAAAGATATCTTCCAAGTGGAAGCTTTCGAAAAACGGATGGAAAACAATCAAGCACTTGAAGAAACGAAACGATGGGCAGAAGATCGAAGCATTACCATTTATAAAGTCGGTATTAAACTAGAGATTTTGGAAGTCCACTTCATCTCACCGGAAATTGCTATCCGTCATGAAGACGACTTGGAAGAACTATCTTGGCGCATCGGCCGCCCGGTCACTTACACAAAAAATCCGAAGCAAAATGAAATTATCCGTATTACGTTGGAAGCCATTCCTCCTTCATGGGAACTGAAGAAAAATCCGTCTATTCATATGGACAGGAAATCGGTAGCCGTGAAGTTAACAAAGCTTCCAGATGTTGAAGAGCAGAAAAGAGTTGTTGAAAAAATTATAAATGAGACTGGCTATATGTTAGAAATAAGCAATTAAGATCGTAAAGGCTATTCGGCAGCTAGGTGCTCCGAATAGCCTTTTTAAACATATAAGAATAGCTTGGGCCCACGGGATGTGGGTCATGAAGGCGTTGCGACACGATGTCGCGCATTTAGCCTTCCATCCTAAACTCATTCGAAAACAAGTTTTCGATTCAGATGCTCCAGCACCGGAGTCGGATTAGAGTGGCCTGTTCCACATGGGCCCTCCTTGGAGGGTCATGAAGCCGTTCTTCAGGCTTCGAACCAAAACTGTCAAGCTAGAGAGACACTTTGCGATTTTCATATACTGATAAGAAGTATAATATTTTGGATATCAGTATAAGAAAAGACATCATCTTGCACCATTGTGGGTGCAAGATGTGTTTTTTAAAAGGAATTTAGTCAGTTTGAATCATTGAAAGAAGGGTAGAATTTTCGTAATATGGGGAAAAACGTTTAAAGAAAGGAGGAGTTCGCTTGAAAAAACTATGGCAAGGTTTGAAAATAGTATTATGGCTGGTCATCGGCGGACTCTTTTTTGTTTGGGCACACAATGAACTAGAAATTCGAGAAGAACGTCAAGAAAGACCTTTGCCAATAGGAATGCACCCAATTGTTGAACTAAAGAGCAATCAATTAATTGATAAGGCTGAAGATATAGGAATCCCAATCTTAATAAGTGACGACTTTCGCTCAGTAGAACACCAAAATGAATTGTACGAAAAAGGACGTTCTGTTGAAGGAAGTATCGTGACATATGCACGCGGTGGAGAAAGCTATCATAATTATGGACTCGCAATCGATTTTGCTTTGATAAATAGCGATGGCACCATTAGCTACGACTTGCAACAAGATAACAATGGGAACGGTGAAGCAGACTGGTTCGAAGTTACTCGTATTGGAAAAGACCTTGGATTTTCATCAGGAGCAGATTGGCCTAGGTTTAAAGATTATCCTCATCTAGAATATACTTTCGATTTATCTATCCGAGATTTGCAAAATGGATGGCGACCTGTGGATAAAATAAAGGAAAATTCACCTTCTCAATAAATTAAAAAAACACTCTAATTTACTTAACTTTAATAAGTTCTTAAAATATTCTTATTTAGCATATCCATAGGTACACCAATGATGAAAACGCTTACTAAAATTATTAATAATCAAAATTGTCAGAATTATTAATAATAAGGGTTGATTTAGTCTTTGAATGGTTGTATTATTCATATGCAATACCAATTCGAATTAACTTGATTCACAAAAATGAATGAAACAAAGTTAAATACAAGACTTATTTGCAAGTTAATTAAGAAGATTATATTTTAAGAGAGAAGAGTGGTTATTTATGAGTGAAAATCAATGGATATTCTTAGGTGAAAAATTTGTTAAGAAAGAAGATGCAGTTGTTTCCGTATACGATCACGGATTTTTATATGGTGACGGGGTATTTGAAGGAATACGAGTTTATAGCGGAAATGTTTTTAGACTTGAAGAACACCTTAAACGGTTATATGAATCTGCACAATCCATCATGTTAAATATTCCTTATACAAAGGAAGAGATGGTGCAAATAATTGTAGAAACCATTCGTAAAAATGAACTTGATAGTGCATATATTCGTGTCGTAGTCTCACGTGGTAAGGGCTCTCTTGGTCTTGACCCGTCCTCTTGTTTTCAACCAAGAGTAATTGTGATAGCTGAAAAACTAGCGCTTTTTGCGCAGGAACTATATAGAACAGGCCTTAGAATTGGATCTGTAGCAACTCGTAGAAGTAGACCAGATGTATTAAGCCCACAAGTGAAATCGCTTAATTACTTAAATAATATTCTTGTTAAAATTGAAGCCAACCAGGCTGGGGTAGATGAAGCCCTTATGTTAAATGATCAAGGCTACGTAACAGAAGGCTCAGCAGACAACATTTTCATCATTAAAAATGGAACTATCATCACGCCTCCAGTATATTTAGGGGCTTTAGAAGGAATTACACGTAATGCCATTATGGATCTTGCAAAGAAAAATGGCTATGAAGTAAAAGAATCACCATTTACAAGACATGATGTATATGTGGCGGATGAAGTGTTCTTAACCGGTACAGCAGTAGAGGTTATTGCAGTCATTGAAGTAGATAGAAGAGTTATAAGTGATGGTAAACCAGGAAAAATTACGAACCATTTGTTATCTGAATTTAGAAACCTAGTAATCACAGATGGAGTCCAATGCTACCCTGGGCATGCAGTAGTAAGTTAATGCGAATCTGAATTTTAAAGCAAAATTAAGGTAATTGAGCTAATCACCATTTTGAATTAGGTGATTAGCTTCTTTTATTGTCTTGAAATAATTTATTTAAAAACACTCAAATCAACTCGCCCGTCGGCCAAAAAAACGACATCTTCGCTTTGAAGTAACATCCGTTGAAACTCTTTTGACTCATCTCCTGGTACAGAGATTTCTCCTCGAATATTAACGACGCGATGCCAAGGCAATGAATGTTTTTCACTCATCGTATGTAAAATCCTCACTACTTGTCTTGCTGCACGTGGACTACCAGCCATCCGTGCGACTTGTCCATAAGTAACAACGAACCCCTCCGGTATGTCTTTTAAGACGCGTACTACTTCTTCTGTAAATGGTTGCATACTAAATCACTCCTTACTCTATTTATTTAATCAAACTAGCTACAACATGTCGACTCTGTATGATATATTACGAGTAACATACAGAATAATAAGGAGTGCTGGAAGATGTTTGATTGCAGTGAAGAAATATGGGCTTTAACAAAGCAGTTGGTACGAATTGAAAGTATTGTCAATGAAGGCGGGGAGAAGGTGATGTCACAAGGGCTTTATACCTTAATCTCATCATATCCATATTTTCAACAAAAAACTGAGCAAGTAATCTATCAACAGACTGAAGACGATGACCAAGAGCGTTACAACGTCATTGCTTTTGTGAAAGGTACAAAAAGTCCATCTAATAAGACCGTACTATTAATGGGTCATATTGATACAGTTGGCATCGACGATTTTAATTTAAAAGATCTTGCACTAGATCCTGATGCCTTAGCACAAGGATTAAAACAGGAAGACTTACCTGAAGTTGTGAAAGACCACCTAGAGTCAGGAGAGTTTGAGTTTGGTCGAGGTGTGCTTGATATGAAGTCAGGAATATCTAGCCATTTATACTTGTTGAAATATTATTCTGAACACCCTGATGAGCTAGAAGGGAATTTAATGGTGGTGTTTGAGTGTGATGAAGAAGATGGTTCACACGGTATTTTATCAGCATTAAAAGAATTAAAACGGCTTCGAGACCTACATGGATTTGATTATGTAGCTGCGATTAACGCTGATTTTGTATCTCCTCGCTACAATGGCGATCAAAATCGCTATATTTATAAAGGAACAGTTGGAAAGTTGTTACCATCCTTCTTTATTACAGGGTCTGAAACACATGTAGGTTCATGTTTTGAAGGCATCGATCCAAACTTTATAGCAGCGCATTTAACACGACAAATTAGTTACAATCCAGCGCTTTGTAACGAAGCTTTTGGAGAGACAACCGTTCCACCGGTTTCATTAAAACAAATGGACTTGAAACCAACATACACAGTTCAAACAGCACTTTCTGCATATGTATATTTCAATTTCTTTATTCACTCTTGGTCTCCAAAAGAAGTTCTTGAACGTTTGAAAGTTGAAGCTGAGACTGCTTTTTCTACTGCATTAAAAGAGTTTAAGCAACATTATGTTACATTTAGCGAAGTAAGTGGAGAACCGATGAATGACATCACTTGGGAACCACGAGTAATGACTTATGAGGACATGCACACGATTTTATTAAATGAGCACGGTGAACTATACACAAGTCATATGGAGACTTTTAAAGAGAAATTAATGCTACAAACTGATCTTGATACCCGTATGTTTGCAGCTCGCGTTGTTGAAGAAGCTTGGAAATGGATGCCAGATAAAAACCCAGCTATTATTATGTTTTATTCTTCACTTTATTCACCACGAATTGAAGTGACTGGTAAAAATGAGAAAGAACAAAACTTGCTGGATGCATTAGATGCAGCAGTGGAAACCATTCAACCTAGCTATCCGCATCCAATCGTAACGAAAAACTTTTTCCCATATATCTCAGATATGAGTTTTGTTGCATTAAGTGATGATGCACAAGAAATTTCAGCCGTCTCAATGAATAACCCTGGGTGGGGAACAAAACACTACGTCGACTATGAAGCTATTCGCACAATAAATGTTCCTATCATCAACATAGGCCCTTATGGATACGACGCACATAAACAATATGAAAGGATGGAAAGAAACTTCTCACTTAATATTGTTCCGAACCTAACAAACCAAGTATTAAAGAGTCTCATCGGATAGAAATATAATTTAATGATGTTTAACCATTGATGTTTCGTGCAATTCTTAAAGTAATGAGGGTGGATAGAGACCCAGTCTTGGTACTTTAGAATTGTTCGCTATATGTAAAATAGTGGATTACGAATGTTCTTGATTTTTCGGAAATGAAGGAAGAAAAATAAAAGATTACTGAGATAGTTGTCTTTATACCCCCTCTACCGATACAATTAGAGAATAGGAAGCCAACACATGCCTGTCAAACCGACTTTAAAGGAGAATGTTTTATGGAAATTTCAAATCACGTGGTTCGCAAAATAAACGATCCAACAGGTATTATTGAAGGAGATCGTTATGAATACTTACTAGATGTTGAGGTTGAAGAAGACGATGAGCTATTCACAGAAGGTGGATTAGAACTTCGTGTAATTTTTGCTTCAGATGAAAACGTTCAACGCGTTGTAAAGTATCATTTTACAGATAAATTATCTAAAGAAGTTTTAGATTTTGCTCTTGAAGACGATGAAGAAGTCGAAATTCTAGAGTTCTGCAAAAATAACCTATAAGTTAAAGCCCCTTTTACAGAGCTATTTCTTTTCTAAAAAGAAGATTTAGCTGTGCTAAAAGGGGCTTTTTTTGTATTCGACGTCAAGCATAATTGAGCGAATGCTTATCTTATTCACAAGCAAAGTTGTCTTGATCACGGTCCATCTTAGCTTGGTAGGCAGGGTGGTCCCTCTCAACACCATCTGGATACTTAGTGCGGAGATGTGTACAATTATCAAACCATTCCGTAGTGTCAGTAGTAGTTGATGGTTCTTCATTTGAATTACTGTCGGTAGAAGTAGGACGAATATTCGCAAAACCCGAGTCCGTTGCATAGTTTTCAACAGCCCAGAATCCTAACTCCTTCGATTGAGCTTCTTTCTGAGCTTCTTGATAAGGTGTGAGATGACGGGTATTTGGTGGATATACATAAGCAACGCGTGCTAACCCTTCGCGTATTAACGTTTCTTGAACGCTTTTGCCATTGACATAAACGTATGCTAACAGTCGGCCATATTTATCTCGCTTTTCACCAACATCAAATTCAAGCGTTAATTTCCCACTACTAACGAGCGTTTTATTACGTTCTTTTGCTTCGGGTCCGAAAGGTTGCTTCCCAAGACGAGGATGATTCGTTTCGGGTGTGTCAATCAGTAAATAACGAACAGGCTCATTTACGCCTTTATACATTACGCGAATCGTATCACCATCAGTAGTAGAAACAAGTGTGACAGGAAATTTTCCGGTTGTTCCTTCTTTTGCAGTAGTCTTTGTAATACTATCTTTGGATTCGGTTTCATCTGTTAGTTTCATTGACTCTTTTGTAACTTCTAAAGTTGCAGATTTATCAACTTGTACGTCATTTCCCTTGTCCTCATTGGTCAACGTCGTACCACAACCTGAAAATACAAGAGCACTTCCAAAAATTAATATGAATAAAAATTTTCTGTGATAATTAAAAATCACTTTAAGATCCTCCCTAATCATTCCTTTTTTATTATAACAACAAGGTCAAATGATTAAGTGCGGGAATTGTCGCCTTTTAAGAAAAATTGTCCACCTTATCTCTTAAAGTGGTGATCTAAGGTTTTTAGACAGATTGCCACTGGTAACCAAATTGATTTATTTATTTAGTAAGTTAGTTTTTTGAAGATACCACTAAAAATCGTACAATCTTATCTGTATAGTTAAACCAATAATGCATTTTTTGTGCATCAAACAAAGTGGATTCCTGTCCATGAAGTTGGAATCGTTCTCCGTTTACTTCAACGGTTAATAAGCCCTCTATTACAAATAAAAATTCATGTCCACTATGAGAAAAAGGATTCCCCTCATTTTCACCTGGTTGTAGCGTAACCAAAATAGGAGAAAAGCAGGCTTCTATAACGCCATTAGATAAATCCTTGTAGTAAAATGTCTCCCGACGAATTGCCAAAGCGTCCTGTGTATCATCTACAGCAAAAAAAACACTTGGATTTACTCCTAATGCATCGGCTATTTTTTTTAATGATTCCAATGTAACGCTAGATTTACCACGTTCTACTTGTGATAAAAAGCTGATGGATACGCCTGTTTGTTGTGCCAAATTTTTTAACGTTAATTCTCGCTCTTTGCGTAGATTTTTTAATGTAATACCCACAAATCCTTGCGGCATAAGAATTCCTCGTTTTATTGTGACTTTCCTTTATCATACGCATTCAAATTAGGAACATCAATAGAATTTATTTGCAACAGAGTATTGACAGAAAATTTTTAACTATTAGAATAGGTTTTAAGGAAATTAAAGTAACACTTCAATTTCGAACTTACATAAGGGGGAACTAAGATGAATAAAAAACAAACAAGACGGGTATTAATCGCCAGTCTAGTTGGGAGCTCTATCGAGTGGTTTGATTATTTCTTATACGGAACAGTTGCTGCACTTGTATTTAATCAATTATTTTTCGTAACTGAAGATCCGAATGTCGGACTTATTTTAGCGTATGCATCATTTGCTTTAGCCTTTTTCATTCGACCATTTGGTGGAGTAATTTTCAGCCACATAGGTGACCGTATTGGTCGTAAAAAAACACTAGTTATCACCTTAAGTATAATGGGGATAGCTACTTTTGGAATGGGCTTATTGCCAACGTATCAAGCGATTGGGATTTGGGCACCAATCTTGCTAATCACACTTCGCTTAGTCCAAGGTTTAGGAATTGGAGGAGAGTGGGGAGGCGCACTTTTATTAGCTGTCGAATATGCACCGCCTGAAAAACGCGGATTGTATGGTAGTATTCCACAAATGGGTGTTACCATTGGAATGTTAATGGGGACAATCGCTTTATGGATAATGACAATGCTTCCTGAGGAGTCATTTATGACATGGGGCTGGCGTGTACCGTTTATTTTAAGTGCTTTATTAGTCATTTTTGGTCTATGGATTCGTCATGGTATTGACGAAACGCCTGAATTTAAAAAAGTGCAAGAATCTGGGGAAATTCCAAAGTTACCAATTGCGGATACGCTTAAATACCATTGGCGTGAAGTGTTAATTGCCATTGGAGCAAAAGTTGTTGAAACAGCACCTTTCTATATTTTCAGTACATTTGTTGTGTCTTACGCAACAACAAATTTGGGATTCACAAGATCATCTACATTGGCGGCAGTTATGATTGCAACGGTTGTAACGACAATCTTAATTCCAATCATGGGGAACTTATCAGATAAAGTAGGACGTAAAAAGTTGTATGTATCAGGCGCGGTGGGTATGGCCCTTTTTGCATTCCCATACTTTTGGATGATACATCAAGGTTCAGTAGCTTTGTTAATTATCGCGACAGTCATTGGTTTAGGAATCATTTGGGCACCAATTACCGCCGTTCTAGGAACTATGTTCTCTGAAATCTTTGATGCAAGAGTACGCTATACAGGTATTTCATTAGGCTATCAAATCGGTGCAGCATTAGCTGGCGGAACAGCCCCACTTGTTGCAACTGCATTGCTTGTTAGTTTTGATAATTCATACATTCCTGTGGCAATCTACATCATCTTTACGGCAGTCATTTCCCTAGTGGCAATTTGGGCAATGAAAGACCGCGGCAATCAACAATTAGATCAAAGTATAGTAGTAAAAGAACGAAGCGTATAAGTTTCTGTAGGGCCGACCAAACCTCCGTTGTTTACGCTTTTCCTTGAGGAGGAAAAAATATGCTTGTTATCAATGAAGTGCAAATTCAACAATTATACAAAATGAACGATGCGATAAAAGATATTACGGGGATGTTAGAGGCAAAAGAAGCTGGAAAAGTAAACAATCCCCATCGTACCGTTCTTGATTTTCCAAAATACGAAGCTTCTGCCTTATATATGCCAAGTGCTGATTTATCCTCCGAAGTATCTTCGGTAAAAGTTGTAACGATCTTTCCTGGTAATCCGGCACAAGGAAAACCGACCACACAAGGATTATTATTACTAACTGATACTACAAATGGAGAACATCTAGCTATGATGAATGCATCGTATTTAACGCGATTGCGTACAGGGGCACTATCTGCTATTGCGACTGATTTATTAGCAATGAAAAACAGTCGTGTACTGACGGTAATTGGCACTGGAGCTATGGCCTTTGAACAAGTACTTGGCGTGTTAGCAGTTCGAGACATAGAGAAAATCATTCTCGTGAACCGGACAAGCGAAAAAGCTGAAGTTTTTGGAACTAAACTGAATGACTTTGGTGTGAACATAGCGTTTGAAGTAGAAAAAGATGTCTCAAAAGCTATCAAACAAGCACATATAATATGTTGTTCTACCCGTTCCGATAAGCCTGTATTTAATGGGAATGACGTACAACTAGGCACCCATATTAATGGTGTGGGTTCGTATTTACCACATATGCAAGAAGTAGATGAGATAACTATTTTAAATGCAGACAAAATTGTAGTAGACGACTTAGCTGGCGTAAAAAATGAGGCGGGTGAGTTAATGCATGCGGCAGATAGTGGTAAATGGTCTTTTGATCTTGTCCATGCACAACTAGGAGAACTAGTCGGCAGCATGAAAGAGGGACGCCAATCTCCACAAGAAATTACATTCTTTAAGTCAGTTGGTGCTGCTTATTTCGATCTAGCAGTTGCAAAGGGCGTCTATGCAAAAGCAATAAAAGCGAGTGTGGGAATACAAGTAGAAATTTAATAAATAGATGTTTTTCAAAGGCGCTCATTTCTCTGTAATCGAGAAGTGAGCGCCTTTTCTTTCGTATTCTTACTCTGAATCCTTTCTAGTGGAAGTGAATTTTGTTCAGTGACATATTCTTGATTAGTATCCTATGTAAATATAGGTGAGTACTTTCATCCTTGTCAAAACGGACAACTTAGGAGGACGTGGCTTCCACCACAACTCCCATGAAAAAACCCAGTACTCGAGGTTTGGGTAGGTAAAAATTCAAATCAATTTAGTGTCCATTAATAGTGAATGCTTTTTAATTTAAGCGCATGATAGTTGAATATTATTCATCTATGTAACAAAACTCGTCCTTTTCTGAACACGGCACAAATGGTTAAAAAAACATCATTTTGGTCTAATAAACTTTAACAAAACTCTGCCCATTAATCTATGTCCATAAATCATATCAATCTAGTACAAAGAAGGGCTATTTTTATCTTTATTTTTATAACTAATTTTATGATTGTTGAATTTTAAGTAGGTAGAAGATTGTAGTGAAAAGCGGCGACTCCAGGAGCGACCG
>NZ_ALJG01000337.1 GCF_000286315.1 Paenisporosarcina sp. TG20
CTTATTAATCGAATTACGAGAGTTAAATTAAGGAAATACCGTTTTAGCATGTTAGTCTCCATATACTAAAAACACGATGAACACTGGATTCTTAGCACTCTAAAGTCATATACTTTCTTATATTGTAAGAAAAACCGGGCAAAGTACGCCCGGTTCTTTAAGAAGGGTAACCATAGAAACCCGTTTATTTCCGCTACGGTGGACGCTTTTAGCGGGCATGGCTTCAATCTCCTCAGTCCAACAGGATGTTGGTCACGAAGACGTTGACTCGCGTAGTGGCGTTCTTAGCCCTCGTTCCATCTGCTCCTGCGGTTACTCGTCGCACCTGCGCTTCATTCAACTAGTGTGAATTTATCCATCATTGCAACGAATTCTATTTTTAGTGACAATCATTTAATCGTGAGCGATACTAAGCTAGCAGGAATAATTCTTCTACACTATTTCTAAAAAGAGAAATACTTGCTCAAAATACTAGAATTTCAGTGTTCATGATGCAAACCACTGCTTTTTTCTGCTATTTAAAATACAGTGACTATCTGGACTTAAAAGCATAAACTCTCTTCTTATTAAGTTGTATTTTCTTTTATGATCAATTCGAAAACATTTACTTGATTGAAGCGGAAGGCGGCGACTCCTACGGGATTAGCGGGACAGGTGAGACCCCGCAGTGGAGCGCCAGCGACCGAGGAGGCTCGCCGCCCGCCCCGTGGAAAGCGTCCGCCTGGAGCGCAAATCAGCCGGTATCATACTAGAACCTACTCCTTAAAATACTGGGATACTGGATTCATGGCTCACTAAATTTATATACTTTCTTATTTTGTTAGGAAAATACCACTATAATTCTTAGATTACTGTTACGGCATTGGAGATATTTTTCAATTGCTAAATTCATTCTTAAATTTTGATAGACTAGAGGAGGCACTGAATCAACTAGAAAAATCACAACAAAAACAAGCTGCCGATGTAATCTCGGCAGCTTGTTGCTTTCTTATGTCCATAGTTAACTATGAAAAATGCTAAATACTAGCTTTTTCAATAGCACGATTAAATTCCAAAACAATATCATCGAGGTGCTCAATACCAACAGAAATACGAACAACTTGTTTGGTAATCCCCAAAGACTCACAGGCATCATGAGGCAAAGCACGATGAGATGTAGTCAGCGGATGGGAAACCGTAGTTTCAACTCCTGCTAATGTTGGAACAATTTTTATCCATGACAGAGCTTTGAAAAATTGATTTACATCAATATTTTCTTTAAGCTTAATAGAAACCATTGCCCCAAAACCTTCAGTTGCCTCATTAAATGGATAATAAACATTTTCTACATTGTCATTCAAACAAAATGCATCTGCCAATCCCCTTGCATTGGAAGATTGGGCCTTCATTCTTAAAGCAAGTGTTTTTAATCCACGGCTTGTCAACCATGCTTCAAAAGCACTAACATTCGCTCCGAAATTAACAACTTTAGATTTTGCTTTTGTAATTAAGTCTTCTTTTCCTACAAGTACTCCCGAAGTGACATCTCCGTGTCCGCCAATATACTTTGTTGCACTATGAACGACCAAATCAACACCTAATGTATACGGTGTGCAATGATAGGGCGTAGCAAAAGTATTGTCAACCATGCTATAAAGACCATGATTTTTCGCGAAATTTACTACCTCTTCTAGATTCTCTACTCTAAGAAGTGGGTTGGTAATTGACTCTGAATAAAGAAGTTTTGTGTTTTCTTGAATCGCAGCTTTCATTTCATCAGGATTCGTAAAAGAAACAAATGTAGTAGAGATTCCAAGATCGTTCAATTCTTCTTTTAGAAGATGGTAGGTTCCTCCGTACAAATCGTCTGCTGCCAATACATGATCACCAGCTTTTGCAACACAAAGGACACCCGCTAAAATCGCTGACATGCCTGAAGAAGAAGCAACTCCTGCAGGTGCACATTCTAGAGCAGCAACTGCCATTGCCAATTCATCAGGATTCGGATTTCCAGATCTCGAGTATAAATAATTCCCCTCTCCTTGGTAAAATCCTTCTAGTTCATCCAAATCTTCAAAAGAAAATGCGGACGTTTGATAAATGGGGGTTACCTTACTTTTGATTTGTTTTTCCTGTTTCTTTACACTATGTAATACTTTCGTTTCGAATTTTCCTGTCAATTCTATCACTCTCCTAATTTAACTAAATTGCTTCCCAAACAGAAAAACCTCTTCATATTAGAAGAAGTCTTGATCCCATTCTCCTTATCTATCAAACCCCGTTTGCAGATTTCACACCATTTCAAAAAGGCTTGTGGAGCATACTGGACTTCCCCTCCACTACAACGGATAAGAGAGTCATGTTCTAACTATTCAGAGAATTATATCAACATCAATATATTTAGTCAATCACATTTATATCAAAATCTGTCTTGCCAACCCGCTAAAACTTTCGCATAAGTATTTCCTTTATTCTTTTCAAATTAGAAAACCGGGCAAAGTACTCCCGGTCCTTTAAACAATTATTAATGATTTGATTGTTAGTAGAAAGTATTTTCCAACTATATCAACTTTGGTTTCCGGGTCGATTTGGCCAGTAAACCTACTGCACCATAGCCTCAAGAATAAAAGGGAGGAGCGAAGTTTCTTACAAGCAATCTTGCGGAGGGTTTGCGTCCGACGCGCCCCTTCAACCAATGAGCATATCGTATTTTTGATTTGGGTTGATGAAAGAAAAGATACTGATTTTATTCAGAGGGGCGGCCGAAGATACTATTTCGGCCTTATTCTTCATTTTTTAAGGTTGGGTAGTATCTTTAAACTTCCTGGCATAAGAAAGGTTATCGACATACTGTCATTACCTATTTAGAAGATACAATGTTCTTCAAGGTAAGGATTTACAGCATGGTACTTTTCACATTAATCCGATTAACGAGAGATACACCAACCAGACTCCGTGTTTGAATATACACTCTGCATACTAAAAACACATAAAGACGGGGTTCATGGCACTCTGTAATTATATATATTATTTTATTCTTTAGAAAACCAGGCAAAGTATACCCGGTCCATTTAAGCAATTAATAAAGATTTGATTATTAGTAAAAAATGGTTTTACAACCTGTATCGAATTCGGTTTCCGAGTCGCTTTGTACGGTAAAACTACTACACTATAACCTAATGAATAAAAGGAAAGAGCGAAGTTTCTTGATTACTAATTTCGGGATTCTACATAAAATAGGATGATAATTGTATTTATTTTTAAAACTATATTGTTATCCCTGTTGATTTTTTAAAGGGACAATGATTGTAGTGAAAGGCGGCGACTCCTGCGGGAAAAGCGAGACAGACGAGACCCCGTAGGAAGCGCACAATGGAACAAAGGCTAAGAACGCCTCAACGCGAGGCAACGCCTTTGCGGGCCAACACCCTGTTGGCCTGAGGAGGCTTGTCGCTCGCCCGCGGAAAGCGTCCGCCTGTAAAAGAAATCAACTGTACTAGTCCATAAGCTAAAAAATTAAAAATCTACTTATTCATTGGTTTCGATGCATTCTGCCGCCCCTAATTTTAAAAATTCATTTTATCATTAGATTAAACCATTAACTAGCCAGCAAATCAGTTTTGCTTCATCTTCGTTTCCGGGTTGAATCCAAAGTGATCGTGGAAAAGCTTCAGATTTTCTTCCTTGGGCTTTCATAGTCTTAACATGTTTATTCAATTTTTCTGCGTGTTTCAATGTAACTTTATCAACTTCTTGATTATTTATTTTTTTTTCAACAACAATATCTAAGTAAAAAGAAACGGCGTCATCTTCATCTGGATTTATTTGATTCAACACATCGTATGCATCTTCATACAATCCAAGTCGAATATAAGCTGCCGTTATAAACCAACGAGCACCCTGATGATCCATGGGATTTAAGTCAACAATATCTTTAAACTGTACCAAAGCATCCACATACCTGTTCTGAGTCATGAGCCATGTTGCATAGGTGAAAACAGAGCGTAAATAAGGACGGTTTAACACATTGTTCCAAGCATTATCAATTGACCGGTCTATTGAGGCATAACTAATCGCTTTCAAATAATGATTTTCAATAGCTATTTTATGTGTTGACTGTTCAGCTAGTAATAACTGTACGTCAGTAGTCTTTGAATTAATCCCTGCTGCTTCATAGGCAAGTTGTACCCGTAACTCCTCGCTCTCGGCTTCATACGCCTTATAACACAGCAATTGTACCCGCTCTGCATCGTTTGCTGGTTTATATTCTTCATTCCACTTTCCACTCAAGTGCGCATTCAACGCTTCTACCGTTTCAAAGGACTGGTGCTTCGAGCGCATTAACATCTCCCACATAAACCTTTCAGTTCCACGTGGATCGGTACCCATATCTTCCAATACAGAACTTATCTCCAGTAGCTCTGTGTCTTCCTTATCAAATGTTGATATGGTATCCAACATAAAATCTCCTACTTTGTCCCGGTACTTCGAAACCGTAGCGCTAGACACATTAAAATAAGCACCTATTTCTTTTAATGTGGTAAATGTAGAACCTAATAATTGGAAATCAGATGATGCCTGAATGACTCCTGCAGCAATTGCACCAGGCTTCTTCGCGTTAACTTCATTATCCAACAAAAAGGTACTGACTAATTGCATGACTATCTCTTCCTCGTATTCATGTTCCACTAAATATTGCTTTGTTAAGTCCAACACTTTTTGCTGAAAAGGTGGAAAAGCAAATAGATTTTCGATTTGTCCAAACAATAAATATGCATTAAGATAATTCATTTCAGACGATGACTTCATTCTTTCACGTAACTGTTGAACAAGACCTAAACGATCACCTGGAATGAAAATGATCCCATTTGTCGCCGACAGTCCAAATTCTCCAAAACGTGGATCAGGCATTACAATGCCAAAAAGCCACTCGCCAGTATGGGTCTCTACCACTTGACCTGGTAGCACATACTCTATTTCACTCAATTCATCTTTTATGATTAGTCGATTATCTAACTCATCCGTCACTTGACCGAGTAATAGATAGGGACGTTGCCATGAAGTTAATACATCAATAATTTGTTGACGTCGTTGTTTGTTAACTTGTTTTTTCAAATAGCTCGTCCATAAATCAGCACGTTCCAAATAAAAATAGGTATCCATTGCTAATTCTTCAATCAATTCCGCTTCAAAAACATCACGAAGTTCAGATTTCCATTTGCGAATACGTGCATCCATTTCACCATACTCCCGAGGTTCTAATCCATCTTCCAAAAAACCTTCAAGTATGCGTTCAAGTTCCTCTTCTATCACAGCAGACAAATCAATCACATTGCTCTTGCCACAACAATTCTTAAACTTCTTTCCACTCCCACAACTACAAGGGTCATTACGTCCTACCAAAGTGAATCACCAACCTTATTAGCATTCTAAAAAATCGTAACATTATTTAACGAGATGGAACAATCCCAGTTCTTTATTCATAACAGATAAAAATTCGCATTATGTAAACTTCAATGCTCTTAGCTTACAGACCCAAAAGAACCTATTATAATCCAAAAGAGAATTTTCATAACAATACCTACAATGCCCAAAATAATCCCCGATATAGCCATTCCCTTTTTCGCAGGATTAGTTAATGCAATTGCACCGAAGATAATGGCTAGAATAGATAGTGCATAAGGCAAAAAAGGAATAATATTTAAAACCACGCCTAAAATCCCTAGAATCATAGCAGTGACTGCCAATCCATTATCATCATTGTTTTTTTCAATAATTACACGTTGAGTATTGTCCATTTCGTTCCCTCCTAATGTCCATTGTATCTACATGAAATTCTTCTTCAATTTTAACATAAAATGTAATTAATACTTAGACTTTTTATAATAAAAATGGTTTTTCTCCTGTATTCATTGAAATCACACTTCAGACAAATTCAACCGTAAATTGGAGATGTCTTTTAGTTTATGCAATGTCGTAGAAAATTTCTAGTTTTATTTTCTGATGGGCTTTCCACCGTTGGCACGATGGGGAAAAAGAAGTAAGTTAATCATTTTAGCTATTCGTATTGTTACATTTAAAAAGATAAAATTTTTCATTAGATGTTTGAAAATAGGTTTTTAAGGATAACTACTTACTAGCAACATATTAAACTTAAAACAAACAAAAAAGAATAGGAGATGTTGAAAATGGGATTTATTTTATATTTAATTATAGGTGGGATTGTAGGATGGTTAGCAGGACTCTTATTAGGTAAAGATTTACCAGGAGGAATTATCGGGAACATTATTGCGGGTATCGTTGGTGCTTGGATTGGTGGTTCATTGATGGGAGACTTCGGTCCAGTAGTTTGGGGTATGGCAATCGTTCCCGCTTTTATCGGTGCCATCATATTAGTATTTGTAGTAAGTTTGATTATGAAAGCAATGCGCAAATAGGTAAAGAGTACCAACATTATTATGAGACATTAAGAACCCCAGTAGTCAATTGACTACTGGGGTTGTTCATTAGTTATAATCATAATCGTATAATGTGTCTTACAAGGAACCATCTTCATGATAGATTTTTAAAATTCCATTACGCTCATTCACGTAAGGCTTTGATTTCATCAAGCAAGGATATTTTTGTTTCTTCCACAAAAATTGCAGAGTTACTTGATTCTTTCATTAATTGCCACCCATCTGAATGAGAGACTACATGGAATTCATCCTGATATTTGTTTCCCCCAACATACTCCCTTGCCTTTTCCGTTGCAATTGCGATGGCACGACCCCCTGCCATTCCATCTCGCAGAAGTGCAATTGCAATTTCTATTGCTTTTCCTCTGACCTGTGAATTTAAAATATTAAAAGAATCCGGATAATCATCTTTATTCCAGGGTATAAAAATCACCTTTTTATAGGATAGAATTCTCCTCTATAGTTCAGATAAAACATTTTAGAAACATTCTTAGGTTTCTCTTTTCACTAAAAAGGGAACTTCAAAGTAAAAGTAAATAAAAGGGGTGGGCAAAATGAACAAGCCTTCAAAAGAACAAGCTAAAGATCAGGTTAAAAATGCAAAACCGTGGGTTCGTCGTTTTGCCCGCTTCGGGTATATGGCTAAAGGTGTTGTATATGGAATGATTGGCATTTTGGCAGTTCTAGCTGCATTTGGACCAGGTGGTGAAACGACTGATTCCTCAGGTGCTCTTCGATCAATAGCAAAGCTACCTTTTGGTGAAATGGTATTATGGATGATTGGAATTGGGCTTATAGGCTATATCGCGTGGGATTTAATTAAAGCCATAAATGACCCGATGAATGAAGGGAAAAATGCTAAAGGAATTATTAAAAGAATTAGTTATTTCATTGGTGCCATTATATATTCTAATTTAGCTTTTGGGGCAATCAAACTTGCAAGTCATACAGGAAGTACTAGCGGAAACTCAGAACAGGCAATGTCCGCGAAACTAATGCAACAACCTTTTGGGGTTTGGCTTTTTGGCATAGTCGGAGCTTTTATTATTGGTTATGGAGTTTTCGAACTTTATAGTGGTCATAGTGGGAAATTCATGAAAAATTTTAACAAAAATAAAATGAACAAGCAGGAAAGAATGATAGCCAAAAACTCAGGAAGAGTTGGCTTAATTTCACATGGTATTGTACTCTGTATGGTTGGTTTCTTCATTATTCAATCTGCTATTACGCATAATCCCGAACAGTCTAATGGCCTTGGTGGTGCATTGTCTGAACTTGCACAACAATCCTATGGTCAACTATTACTAGCTTTGGTTGCAACCGGCCTTATTCTATATGGTGTTTACCAAATTATTTATGGTCGTTACATCAAAATGAAATTTGGTCACAATGGTAAATAAAAAAGCGATTTTAAAAGGCGTATTATCTTACTGTACATCTGCTACTAAATTCTTTAAATTCTGTTGTCTGTTGAAATGCTTCTTGTTCGGTATGTTCCATCGATTTGATGTTCACAGAGTATGTTTTGCTTTTGCACTTTCTTTATAACATCCCTCTCGAATCGGGCAGACCTTGCACTTTTCGATATCGAAATAATATGTCTGGCATTGATTCCTGTTCGTTCCTTTTTCACCTGTGCGTCCTTTGCGCCTAGCGAGGTGACCTGCTTTACAAAAAACATGCCTGCATCTTAATTAAATTCAAAATTATCTTCTTCTTTTCGCGGACCTTGTGTAAGAATGGGGTTCAATTTTGTGACAAGCGCCACTTCATTTTTTCTTGCGTATATAATAGTTGCCTTTTCGGAGTAGGCGGAATCCCAATTACCGTATTTATTTCCATGCCTGTCTGTATACTTTTTCCAATCAATTTTTGAAGATATTTCCCATCACTTTTTTCCCCTGTTGTCACAATCGCGGCAGTAATGATTCGCTCATGTGTTTTGTATCCGAAGAATGAAGAATCGATTTCAACTGTTTTCCCGATAAGCAAGTCTAATAAGCTGACGTCTTTGAGTCGAAGCCTGCGGAACTTCGTGAGGAAACTTGGATTGCCGAAGCATATTATCTTTTGGTACAACAATATCGTATATCGCCAGATACGGGCTTAGATTAAGGGTCTCTTGGTTTGAAATCACTGGACGCACCACCTACATCTACTTAATTTTAGTATAGGAAAGGCATTCTTTTTAAAGTTGTAAAATCAGTTCCTACGGGGTGAGTTCATACTAGTGGATGGAGTGGAAGGCAGCGACTCCAGCGGGAACAGTGCGAGCTGAAAGCCCCGCAGGAGCGCAGTGACGAGGAGATTGAAGCCGTGCCCGCGGGACGCGTCTGCCTGGAACGGAAATCCACGGCTTATAAGAGTAAAATGCGAGTATGGGAACGAAATCGTTCCCATACTCGCATTGATGTTCTAAGAGAACTTTTTCAGTGCCTCTATAAATAGGGTATGCTTTTTTATATACTAGATTTAGTTTCTACAGTTTCTACTTCATTAACTTCCGTATTTTTTAAACCTATAATACTATCAATAAACAAATCAGTTTGAACTTTAGTATAACTTTCTAGAGTAAATGTTTTCTTAAGGGTCCACCCTCGGAATGCCCACATATGACCATGAACTATAATATTATTAGCTAATAAACTTAATTTATCTTCACTAATAAAAATGCCATCTTCTTGTATCGATACATGCAAGATATTTTTAACATAATCGACAAATTCATTTTCTTTTGCAAGAACATAATTTAGATGCAACTCTGATAAGGAGCGAGATTCACTATACATAATGCTAGTTTCATTACTAATTTCATCAATTACCATAAAATATTCTTTCACAAAAGACCTCACACGCAATAATCCCTTACATTCATTATTACGTAACTTTTCAATTATCATGACATTTATTTGATCATAAAGAGCTTCATAAAATAGATAGAGGATATCATCTTTAGAGTTTATATAGTCATAAATAGAGCCATAACTCATATTAGCACTTTTGGCGATTTCTCTTGTAGTTGTTTGATGATAACCCTTTTCTTTAAATAGCATGATAGACGCTTCTAATATTTGCTTTCGATGGTGCTTAATTTTTTTACTATCTTTTGTCTTAGTAGAAATATTCACTTTTTTCATAAACAAATTCACCCAATCTTAGATAGACATTGAAAAGTTTTTAACTTCACCCAAATAATTGTTAGCAATAATCGTATTAAACTCTTTACTCAAGCTTATTTTATTAATTTGAATTGTTCTATTGGACGTTTGTAACTTGTGATAATTCTATCATAATTACACATCCACTAGATACATCGGGTAATTAAATACTATCTACCTTCCATTCCTTAGACATTTGGGAATAAGTAAATAAGGAAAAGCATATTATCGTATTATTACTAAAATATAATATGATTGAACCCCAAAAAGTCAGGGTATGAAAATTTCTTAGTAATTTGCGATAAGTTCAATCGTCTTTTTTTACAATAAATGGAGATGTATGAGTGGAGTGGTTCTTTTTGTGGCTATTAGGCTATTTTGGCCCTGTATTTTGTTACTGCTTTGAAGTTGTAAGCCATGATTTTTGCGTGAATCCAGATTTTTGAGCGCACTAAACCACGGACGGGGATATCATCGATTTTAAATCCCCTCCTAGGCGCAGAAACAATCCCTTCAACGCCAGCTCTAAAGTTGGAGAGAAGATAATGTCTTTCACTATTCATTTCGCTTCGTACGATTTCGAGTTTGTAATTTGTTTTCTGTGAATCGTACAGTGTTCAATTTCTTTTGAAGTTGAATGGGACATTGATTCAATAAGGGGCACGCTTTGCACAAGCCTCTTTTTTGAAAAATCTTTATCTATTTTCTGCTTAATAGGCATTTTCAACCTCCCAAGAACATTGAATGAACTCTATTCTACACTTTTATATTTTTGCCTTGCTTAATCGATGACTAATTAATAAGCTCAACATCATGAAAATGAATATGAGAACAAACGATGCCATGGAGATCATCACAATGGTTTCTTCCTTTACATTTAAAAAGCGATAAAAGTAATCGGGTATGAACAATAAAGCTGGAACCCAAATTGCTGAAAAAGTTTTACTCCAAAAGGCTAAAGAGATAAAAATAGCAATACAAATTACGATAATAACCGAGGTACCTATAGGGCTTGCTTTGTAGAACGGTTCAACAAAAAAATTACTTCCTAACAAAAGAAGGATAAATAATGCAGTCACACTTGCACCCGCAATCATTCCTAAAAGGAAAAACTTTTTTGATGAATACTGATTTTTCGAGGATTTTTGGAGTAGGAAAATATAAATGAGTAGGCCAATTGCTGAAATTATAGGGAATCCGATTACTTGAAACATATTCAATTCAAATTCTTCTCGAATTGCTGGCCCCATTATAAAATAAGCCATAACTCCTAAAAAGTATATCGGCATGTTTTTAACAATACTTGTATAGTCTGTTTTCATCTCAAGCTTGATAGAATCCATACAATCTTCAGGTGTGCCCTCGATTATTTCATCAATGCTCTTTCCATGCTTTTCAGATTCAATTAAATGATCACGCAACTCTTCTGTTACTTCTTTCACTTCATTTTCATTTTTCCCTGAAGTGAGTAAGTAAATTCGAAGGTTATCAATGAAATTGATACTTCTTGTTGTTAGCATTTATTCTCCCCCTTTGTTATTGTCATTATCAAATAACGCATTCACTGCCTGAGAAAGTTCTTTCCACCTTGCTTGGTAATCAGCTAATTCATCTTTGCCTAATTCGGTAATTGAATAATATTTTCGGTTTGGCCCATTTGGTGAAGCTTTCATTACTGTTGTGACCAGACTTTCTTTCTGCATCCTCATTAATACAGGATAAATACTCCCTTCGCTGACCATATAAAAACCAAACTCTTCTAGTTTCTCAATCATTTCATATCCATACGTCTCCCCACGATTGATAATAGCCAACAAACAACCTTCCAATATTCCCTTCAACATCTGGGTGGACGTAGCCAATAATCTCACTACCTTTCAATACATATGTAAAATTAATTGGTATCATGTATTACACTATAGCTATTAAATAATAAAAAATCAACTACTTTGTATAACAAGATAGCAAGAATATAAACACCTGTTATTTGGCTTTTCGATTCAATTACATATTTCCTGATGATCACTATTTCAATCTTCATTGATAACGATAGATTATAGTAAATCGATAAATAATAAACGATTATAATCGATTGATCGAATGAAGGTGTTTTTTGGAATTAAAAATATTAGCATCTTTAGCTACCGAGGATGCAATTTCGGCTGCTATTGATTTTCCTATACAGTCGCTTTGAACGGCAAACCCACTGCACCATAAATTAAGATGAAAAAGACCATCGAAGTGACAGTGTCACTTTGATGGTCTCCTATTCCTGCTTGCAATCTTGTGGCGGATGTGCTCCCGTCGCTCCACTGCACGCAAGCACATAGTGTTTAAGGTTTAAATTGGTGGAAAAAAGAGTGGGTACACATTCTACATAAAACGCGGTAGAGATGCAATTTTGGTTGCGCTTTAGTTTCAGATTAAGTGTCAAACACAAACATTCCGCTCGATTGCTACCCCTGGAACGTATTTCATTCAGTAGAGGGTTTCTTTCGTCTTCCCACGAAAAACATAATGATTCCGAAGACAATCGCTCCGACTATCCACACCCAAGTAGGTATACCTTGTTTGAGTTCAGCATTGGGATTTGTCTTTTCTGCATATTCTTGAACTTCTTTGTTGGAAATGGTGAAATTTTCTTCAGTTGAAAATTCTTTTTCACCAGCATGTCCATTAACTACTAATGTATATGTACTATCTTCAAGCGTCTCCTGGTCCCAAGCAAAAGGAAATCTTATTTTCGATTTTGGTGCCATATTAAAAGGATTCATGATACCTTTAAAAATCTTAGCTCCCTCATTATCTAAAACGGAATAAGATCCTTCGATTTCCCCTTGTATCAAATGCGCGTCATTTGTCATTTCAATAAAGACTTTTGCAGTATCTGAAATAAAACCAGCCTTCCCTAAAGAAAAATTAGGCACAGATTTGGTTGGAAAATTAAGCTTAATCGCGATTGCATATCTTGTTTCAGTATTCACAATGAACTTCGCTTCATCTTTGCCAGTTTCCTTTATCTTTTCATCTTTCGGTTCTGCAACTTGTGTTAATAGTATTCCTCCAAGCAACGTTTCCCCATCACTTTCAGGCACCGTTACTCGAATGGGCACTTCGAAAGATTCACCAGCGGGAATCGTGATGCTTCCTTCTGCTTCTATAAAATCAGTCATGCGGACTGCATCTTCAAGTAGCAACGTATCGTCAGAATCTATTTCTGATTCATAGAAAATACCACCGGTTGGATTCGTATATGCGTTAGCCTTTTCAATGCGGACAGTGATTGGGTTTTTATCAGTATTTTTCACACGTACATAAAGCGTAACCTGTTCCCCGGGTTTGACATCAACGTCAAAATAACCTTTTGTTGCAGGCACTTGATTTGCGGGATATATTGGTTCGACTTGCATAGAACTAGGAGATTCTGCAGCAGAAACATATACTGGCAAGCTAATAAGAAAAACGATTATTGCAAAAACACGAATAAACATGGGTATCCTCCTGAATTGTATATTAATGTTAGTAATAGCTAAAATGCTTGATAATAAAGAAGCTGAATTTCTTAGTATTTAAAAAAACCATGTCATTAAGACATGGCGTCAAATTTACGAATTAATTAATTCAGATTAAGAACCAGGTCCAGATGTAATCGTTGCAGTAATTGTAGAAGTGTAAGTACCTGCATAAATTTCTTTAGGCATTAGAGTTAATGTCATCGGAATTGCCGGAACAGTATAAGTACCCATTCCAGTACTTACCGCAGCTGACAGAATTTTCACTGCAGCTAAATCGATTTTTCCACCAAGTTTAGTTATTGATGCAGGATTTGAAGAACCCTCTACTCCTGCTTTTTCAGATACTGTTGGCTCATCTAATAATAGCGCACCAAGAGCCAATGGATTCGCTCCTGCTGTCTGACTAAATTGAGAAGCGGAAACGGAGACATTCCAACCAGCTCCAGTTCCTCTTGCATCCGTAATATCAAATGTATCGATTTGAGCTGTAATCGATTGAGTTTTACCATCTAATGTTATAGCCGGAAAGTTTGTAGTTGTTATTCCTGTATATGAAAGACTACCACCAGTAATCTCACTTGTTGTTGCAAATGATGACGACGCAAATGCTGTCATCGATAAAGCTAATACTGCTGTTCCTGTTACTAGTTTTTTTAAAACTGAATTCATATTGTTTTCCTCCTGATTTGTGGTCAGGGTTAAAAGATCTATTAAAATGATAGCTATCACTCTTCACTCTTAGCAACCCAGCCGTCATAGTTTGTGAAACCGTAGACCCGTGGTTTTGCGTCAACGTCTTTCGACATTTTTGCCTTTTTCAAATAAAGAATAGTCGAATCTCTCTGTCTATCGCCCAATTCATATCTGATAGGTTAAATATAGCTTATAAAACATTAATTTAAAACGGGAGGAGTACCTATTTATGTCGAAACTTGTCGAATGAAAATAGAGATTAATAGTATTTTAGAACTATATAACAATGCTACGAGAAAAATCCCCCTCTTCTGGCAAATTAACGATTTATTCGGAGTCAAAAATTGCCGCCGAAGATGCAATTTCGGCAGCTCTTATCTTTCTTTATTTTTAATACATAAAATGTCACACATAAATCACCCGCTCGATTGCTATTCCAAGGACACCCCGACAAAAGAAAACTTGTAGGCAAATATATCTTGAATTGTAGTCAATTGTCAGAACTCTGTAGAAGTGTTTTCATCCCTGGGACGCGACGAAATCAGGTTGCGGGAAAAAAGAAAGAATTTGATAAAATAATGCAATTTGCTCAGTCCACCTAAGAATGTGCAAAAGAATCAAAAAGTCTTTACGATTTAACATATAAAGAAAATCCAATGCTTGATGTAGTTAGATTACTAGCAAGAAAGGTCCAAGGCGATCTCTTCTTCAAGTTATTATGTCAAAAAGATGCGTCACCATTTATCAGTATTCTTCCGACTAATTCACACTACTTCTTTAATACATCTACTCCACTCACAATCTATAATGAAACGTTTGATGACTTAGTAATAGAGTGTAAAACGAAAAGTAAAATACTATTAAATAAAGATGCTGTCTTACCGTCACCGTGGAGCAGAAGTAGATTAGTTAAGACTCTTTCTCATATTGGCGAGGGACGACAACATGGTTCATGGAAGCAAGATAAACAGAATCATTATGTACAATTATGGTTACCAATGAGGTTAGCATGGGTAAAAAGTGGTAACCATTCTATTACTTCCGGCATCATCCAAAGTACTGGACATATTGAAACCCATAATGTATTAGATATTAGCAAAATTTATGACCATGTAACATGTGATGGCATAAATTATATACGTAAACATGACAATAAGGTGATTGCGCCTGTATACTCTGTTGAAATTGCAGCTATTTTTGAAATAGGTCGAATGATTAAGGATGAATTGAATTCATCAACAGAACACGAAATTCCGAATTCATAGACATTATCCTTACGGAAAACATAATAAGCTACCATTACCCCCATCTTCTCTGTGGTAAGTTGCTAGTCATGCTTAATTTATCGTTCTTGGAATTTAATATCTGGTCATCTCCAACTGAATAACATAGTTTGGAGGTGTCCTTTTGTTTTAGTTACTAGGCATAAGAAAACAGATATTATTATAAAAAAGCGTAGAGAAAGATTAAGGGGTTCTCTTCAGAGGTGCAAAACACGAAATCGAGTCCCAAACAGTAGTTTAATACGAAATGATATTAGCATCGCTTTTAGCGGTGCTGTTTTTGTGATTTTCTGATAGAGATTAATATAAAAAAACACTGATTAATTTTTCAGTGTTTTTCTGGTTGTAATTTTAGTAAACCTAAATTCCATCTCTTCTTATTCAACTAAAGCACCTCGTTAGTAAAAGTCTGAATATTTATTCCATTATCTTATTGAAGATATTTTTAACAAATTCTTCTTTAAAATCGGTATATTCATTTATTCCTTTTGATGACTTTTTTAGGTACTCCATCTTAATCTTTAAATACTGCTCTTTAGCAGTTTCGTTTGAATTTAAGTAATCTCTAAAGAATATCAGGTTGTTCCAAAGTTCCTTTCTAAATTCTACTAAATGAATAAAATGTGTCTTCACTTCGTAAGTGTTATCCGTGAACTTTGCGAATACTATTTCTCCAGGTCTTTCAACTCTCAACCGTAAAAATCCAACATTCTTTAATCCACTGAT
Organism: Paenisporosarcina sp. TG20; assembly: GCF_000286315.1. Taxonomy (GTDB): domain Bacteria; phylum Bacillota; class Bacilli; order Bacillales_A; family Planococcaceae; genus Paenisporosarcina. The sequence continues at coordinate 15,813 of NZ_ALJG01000337.1, forward strand.
TATCTTCTCGTCAAAGTTATGTAAAGCGTCCATTCCTATCAAAATGTCCAAAATAGGTTTTGCTGACATTCCTTTAATTGCGGTACTACCAATATGCTCAATGCGTTTCCCATCAAGATTTGTGTTATCAATTATTTCCATTTTTATTCTGTTAAATTCTTCGTTCCACTCCGATGTGAAATCAACTAATCTTACCTCGTCTTTTTTTAATCCTAATTTCACGATTCAATCCCCCTTAAAGACCATAAATTTACCCTTTCGGTTGTAAATTTACGATTAATTACAAATAATTCTTATTGAAAAAAACTGTTGCACTAGTTAAATAAAAAGTAAAGAATTGGAGGTACTTTTAGCATATCAATTAGCAGAAAGAAAGTTGTATTACAACTTTCTTTGTAATGCGACCAAATAGGATACTAAATATATAGCTGAAAATGGAGGTACTAGAGCAAGAATATATCAATAAGAAATGGACTGCCAATTCATATGCTAATTGATAGTCCATTTATGTTATATTTTAAAGTTTTGCACCTCTGAAGAGAACCCCTTAGAGAAAGATAACCTTTCTCTACGCTCTTTAAACAGACAAAACTTATTTTCCATTATTACTTCTTCGTGGAGAAGTAACTTTAAAGCAGAGCAAAGAAAGCGGTTGTCAGAGAGTTCAGCAATAATTTCGTGAAAGTTAATTGAAAAGTTACTTTCCTTATCAATACCTGCAACATGATTGTCAACCGAATCTTGTAAAAGCTTAATGTGTTCATCCCTAGTGTGCTGGACAATCAGTTTGATAGTTTCTATTTCAATTACTTTCCAGGCATACAACAAATTAATGATTTGAAACGAGCATCACAATTGATTCAATTTCAAATCTCTCAATTTCTCTTTCTGTTTCAGATATATAGTTTTTACCTAACAATGTAATCTCTCTTCCTTGTAATGGAATCAGTTGAGTTAATTTTTGTTGATCAAAGTCCTTTAAATGTCTACCGATTGTAGCTAAACTCAAGTCTATTTTATAAGCAACTTCCTTTAAATCCATGACCCCATTGGTTTTTCAGAGAGAGCAAGTGCACGTATTATGTAAAAACCATAATAAGCACTCGCTTTTCAAAATATCTCTTTAATTCTGCAATTCATAACACTTACTCCTCATCACTCATGAGTTGTTCTTAAATATTATATTCGTTAATCAGTCTTGAAAAGTAGAAACCAATAAACTGTCTTTTGAACAACAAAATACTGTAACTGCCTCAGAGTAATTATTCGCGATTACACATTGCTTTCAGGACACCATAAATCTTCAATTTACAAAGGACCCTTTTTATTGCAAAAATAGTTTTTTTTAATGTAACCTATATATTTTTAGAAAAAAGATAGTACAATTTAATTAGCAAAGGAGGTGCAATATGAATAACTTACAGTTAAAACAAGATTTATCTTCCCATCAATTAGCCATTCTTAATAGTGAACTTGAGACAAACAAAAAATTACCTTTAATCGCATACCTATTATGGTTCTTTTTGGGAGGTTTGGGTGGACACCGTTACTATTTAGGTAACGTCGGTATGGGCATTGCCATGACACTTACTCTTGGCGGATTAGGGATTTGGGCATTTATAGATGTATTTTTTATTGGCGGAAGACTAAAAGAAATCAACCAAAAAACAGAATCAGACTTAATCATGAAAATTAAAGCAATGGGCTCTCAAAACTTGGCTAGTTAATAGGACTAATTCCCTTTTACTATCGTGCAGAATTTTTTATACGAATCAGTAATTATTGCAGTTTTGAATTCTCATATAGAGACATCCCTAGTGATTTGTTAAACTATTGGGAATTTCTTTAGATATATAACTGTATTATTTTTCCACTAAACTTAAAGGACGCATTTCCTCAACTTGAAGCGAAATTTAGTTTCTAGACAAGGATGACTAAAAGATCCAAGGTAGCAATCATTATGTTCAATTGTAGCTATCTTTGGTAAGTGGAAACCATTCAATTACTTCAGGCATAATTCAAAGTGTTGGATATATACGACCATGTAAGACAATAAGGTGATTGCTCCTGTATACTCTGTTGAAATTGCAGCTATTTTTGAAATAGGTCGAATGATTAAGGATGAATTGAATTCATCAACAGAATACGAAATTCCGAATTCATAGACACAAAAATATGGACACCTCCAACTTAGTAATATCAGTTGGAGGTGTCATTTTGTAAGTTATTAGGTATGAGAAAACAGATAACAGGTAACCTGAACGTTAAATTATTTGAAAATATGTTTGCCTGCACGTGCGGCCGGTGCACTGCCGTTAGCTTGATTAGTTTCAGCTTTAGATGATCTAATCATTTCTGCATTCCTCCAGGTTTTTAATTTTGTACTATGAAACTGACCAATACCTTAAGTAATTCCAAAGTACTGGTCTACCAAAAATAGATTCACCATCCTTTTAGGCGCCTAGTTCTAAAGGCATCCCTTTTATGATATTTCGAATATACTATATTCTAATAAATAATGTATGTAACGAAAGTTATAGATTACATAATTTTAAGCTCACCACCGATTAAGATGATGAGCTTAGATTTCTATCGTATAAGATGCATAGATTACTTTTCAACATATTCTGCCTACAACATTGTCACTTGATTTTTTCCATTTAATTTGGATTGATAAAGTGCTTTATCAGCTAGAGCTATCCAATCTTCTGGTTTAACATGATTATGATTACTTGAAGATGTCCCGCCTATACTGATAGTTACAAATTTATGCATGGAACTATTCATATGACTTACTTTAGCATCAAGCAATCGTTGACAAATTAGATTGGCATACTCTTTACCTTTACCTATCCCACAATTCGGGATAATTGCCACAAATTCTTCTCCCCCGTATCTGGAAACATATCCTTTATCCCCCATAACATCTTTAAACATCGTTGCAACATCTTTGATAAGTTCATCGCCCATGACATGGCCGTAACTATCGTTATAATTTTTAAATTCATCGAGGTCCATCATTAATAAAGTCATTGGCTCTATTCTATCTTTACTCTTACTCACTTCCTCTGTCATTTTTTCATCAAAGAAACGGCGATTATTAACGCCTGTTAATCCATCTAAATAAGTAAGTTCTCTTAACTTCCCATTTGTATCCTGTAATTCTTTCGTTCGAAGATCGATTTTATCATCTAACGTTCGATTGAGTTCAATTAAATCAACAGTTAAACTTTCAGACTCTTTGAACTTCCGAGCATAATTGCGACTTAAATTTAAGGATTGAATCAGTATATAACTAAAAAATCCATATGTAGCAAGGTAAGGTCCTCTACTAATATCAAATGTCACAAATACATCGTTTACTATTGTTACAAAAAATAAAACACTCGCTGATAAATTTAAAATCGCTGTTGGTCTATTCTTTTTAACAGCTACCATTAGAACATAGATTGTATATACCATTATCATAGCAGCGATGTATAAAAAGTATTTAAACACGAGTAGATATACAGTCAGATATGTAAAGAACGTTACCCTGATAGGATTAATGTAAGTACAAAGGAGACTTGCACAACCCATTTTTTCATTTCACTTGGATATAAATCGTATAAAAACATTAAATATAAGGAAAAGCTTCCATAGATAATGAAGAATTCAATTCGGTGCTGCCACAACCAGAATATATTAGGAAACATTTCCGCAATAAACATAGGCTCAATAAATAGTGCGCGCAAAGCGATTAAAATGCTTAGCAATCCGAAATAAAGAAAGGCTTTTTCTTTTCTCCTAAAGAAGAAGATACCGAGTTGATTTATTCCCATAACTAAAATCCCGCCAGTTACAAACAACGTTAGAGCAACCAAATTTGTATAATTAGCCGAAATTGCTTTAGCCGTTCCAAATAAAATCGAACGATTTGCTCCACCAACTAAATGTTCAAAATTAGCAACATACATCGTGAATTGAATATCTGATTCACTAGGTGTAAAGTAGGTTAAATCTTTACGGAAGGCTGGTTCACTCGTTTCTCTTGAAGTCCCAACAAGTCCATTTGCAGCTATCTCAACTCCATTTGCTTGCAATGAATACGAAGTATATTGATGAGGAATATAAATTCCCATTTCCTAGTTGATCATTAGGGATTGTTACTGTCAAAGAATAAGTAGCATATCCATTACTTTCTTTCGTTGTCTGCGTCCAATCACTTGGGACATTTATATATTGCTGTGCTTCTTTACTATTATCTAATTCTTCGCCTGTCGGAAATTGCTGCCAATAAAAAGCCCAGTCACCATCTAAACTAATAATCTTTTTATCAGTTAAATCTCTAGGTTGAAGTAAAAGTTCACCCTCACTCGCTCGTATTTCCACTGTTTGGTCCACTGTATATGAAAAATAACCTCCAAGAAGAATCACGAATACAATCGCTATACTAACGTATTTAATCATCTTCGTTTCCTCCTTTTAATTTCATATTTCATATTAGTAGCCTGAGGGATAAAACTTGGGGAAAACCGATAATTATTGTCACAAGTAGAATGTAGTTCTGTATTTAATTCGATAGATTTATTCAAAGAAATTATTATTCAATAAATAGCTTTATTTAATTCTAAACGAATTGATGTCATTAAAGTATATTTTTAGAGCAATATATTGAAAATTTAAAAGTATGTAAAGGGGAGTTGGATTTTGTTACAAATATTGAGAGCGAAAATTACAATTAATTACTTTTTATTACACCTTAACCCTAAAGTGTCAACATTATCTTTTTAAAATGGGGGATAGATAGAACTTACTACATATACTCCCTTACCACCTGGAGCTGAATTTTCAACCGAAAACGCTTACAGTTTTTAATAACTGGATTAACGTAAATGCAAGCATGGTTACATTCATTTCTAACACTCTGAAAAGTTCTCAATATGAAATTTTATAATATATAAATTTAATTGACTATGATTATAGTTTCACTATTCAGTCAAGTCAATGACGAGGTAATTTTATCCGGAAATAAAAGGTGCCACTCTGATAGCAAGTGGCACCAAATCGCATAATAATAGCTTTTTTAAATTCGTTTCATTCCTTCAAAAAGCAAACTCTATTAAAATAGGTAACGTTAGATGTATGATAGGGATATACGAAGGAGTTGTGTTCGATGAAATGGATGTATTTATTGATGTCAATCGCTGGAGGAGTTGCAATTGGTATACAGGCGGTTGTTAACAGTGGATTAGGGAAAAAGGTAGGTACTATTGAAGCATCTTTTATATCCTTTTTAATAGGAACAATTGCTTTATTTATTACAATGATCATTTTTGGAAAAGGTAATTTTTTCGCTATCAACGAAGTTCCAAAATGGCAGTTGATTGGTGGATTACTTGGAGCTTTTTACGTATTTATCATGATCATGTCAGTTCCTAAAATTGGTGTAATCGCTGCATTTTTTTCAATCATAGCTGGCCAAATTTTGATGTCTGCCATCATTGACCATTTCGGTTTATTCGGCGGCGAAACATATCCTTTAGACATAAAAAAAGGCATCGCAATATTGATGATGTTCGGTTCGATTATTTTATATAATCATAGGTAGGGTAAAAGAGCGTTGCTGGATTACGGTCGACCTAGACAGTAAATCTGATGCATCATTTCTAATTTTCGATAGAGCACAGCCTTGTGACTTCGTCTACAGAAGTTATTCGACCATTTGATATATGTTTTCGCTCGTTCAGCTTGTGTTTCCGCTCACCCATTTCTTGTTTTCGCTCACTCAGCGAATTTCAAGGGTACCATGACTATTATAAGATGAAAGTTTCCAGAGATTGCTATTGATAGCACCCACCATTATTAGCTAAGGAATGAATAAGCCGCGCCTAGTGATTTTGTCACTTAGCTCAGCTTTTTTCTTGCAATCAATCTTGCACGGTCAGTTGTTTTAACTTTGGTGGACTAGAGAATGGACACCTACTTCAAATAGGATAAGCGGCTGAAGATGCAATTTCAGCCGCTATTGGATCTTCTATAGAGTTTGTAGCGGCGAGCTTTAGATCACCACCATTATACAAACAATAATATGACTGATTTTGGCAAAACTATCTCTTTCATAGAGACGGATTTAATCAGATAATTGGCTTTTATTACCTAGATTAGTTAAGTAGACATACACTTTCCATTACACACCATTATCCGACAGTCATAATAGTTATGTATCTACTTGCTTTATGTTTTCGTCCACTCAACTAAGCTTTTCGTCCACTCATCCCTTGTTTTCGTCCACTCAGCTAAGCTTTTCATCCACTCATCTCTTGTTTTCATCCACTCAACTTCGATTTCCGTCCACTCAGCATAATTTCAAGGTTTCCATGACGATTTTAGGCAAGATAAAAGTCATTTTGGCAAAATATTTAAAACAACGTGAGATTTGTTTAAGTGCTCTACATATACTATACAAATACTTTCAAAGATTTCTCCATTCCGAAAAATAGGAGGAATGTGGTTGAATCAACTTGAGGAACTTGGAAAAACAGTGATTTTTATGTACGTAGCTCTTATTGAGAATCATATTTTCTTTTACCGGATCGTGGACTTGTTCCAGACATTTAACGTCCGTTATTGCGTCAGGAAGATTTGAGAAAAAGGTATATTTACCAACTTGCTATGGATTCCCTAATATGAAGACGCCGAACCATGTGACCAAGACTTCTGGTCTGATTCCATCCCTTAACATACTGCTAATTGATTCAAGATCATTCGCTGAATTCGTTAATCCAACCACAGTTCCCTCATCGTCTATCCCAATAAGAATTTTCCCTCCTTGTGTATTAACGAAAGCAATAACTTTTTTTTTAATCCATCTGTAACTTGACTCTTCAATTCCATTGCTCGCTTTCCTTATACATTTCTACACCAACTTTCTACTGTATCGTTTAATCGATTAAATCAAATCATTAAATAAAAATCGATTATAATCGATTAATCAATTAAGATTTTTTAAAAGCTAAGATTTTAATATCATAAGTAGCAGCCGAAGATGTAATTACACACACCTTGTCAATTTCTTTATTTTTTCCGTAATATAGTGTAGATAGAAAATACAATTTTACTCCTTTAGTATATATTTTTATATTCGTCATAAGCTCTCAAATTCCTTTTATTATATGGTGTAGATGTTAGATCAAGCAAATCACCTAATCTTTTTCCAACCCTCGAACGCGGAATGAAAAGAAGCTGCTAAGGTGCAATTTCGTATGCGCAATCCATATTAAGCCATGCACAGTAAGCTAAAGGTTTTATGTTTATTTAATCTGTAAGTTTCCACCAATATTGAGCTGAAGGCAATGGACGGAAAACCTACTCTAATATCCCTAATAAATGAAGAAGCCGAGTCATGTGAACTTTGTCACTTGGCTCAGCTTCTTTCTTATAGGTATACCTTCATGCATCAAATGTTTTAGCTTTGGTTGAACTAGAAAATAGACACAGACTTTAAATAGGACAAGCGGCTGCATCAAATGTTTTAGATTTGGTTGAACTAGAGAATAGACACATACTTTAAATAGGTTAAGCGGCTGAAGATGCAATTTCAGCCGCTATTAGATTTAATATAAGGTTTGTAGCGGCGAGCCTTAGATCACCATCATTATACAAACAATAATGTGACTGATTTTGGCAATACATCTATTTCAGGGAGATGGATTTAATTTAATAAGTGGCTTTAATCACCTAAATTACTTAAGTAGAATCATATAATTCCATTAAATACCATTTATCGTTAGTCATAGCAATCATATATCTACTTGATTTATGTTTTCATCCACTCAAACTTGGTTTTCGTCCATTCATTTCCTGTTTTCGTCCATTCAACTATGCTTTTCATCCACTCATCTCTTGTTTCCATCCACTCACCTTTGATTTTCATCCACTCAGCATAATTTCGAGGTTTCCATGACGAATTCAGGCAAGATAAAAAGTCATTTTGGCATTTACTTTTAACATTTGTTGCATTTTCAATAAAATTATTTACCAACCATTTACGGGATTTACTTAGAACAGCAAGACCACATTACCCTAGCAAAATAATAAGAAAACCCATTGCTGTATAGGCCATCTCAAAAAAGATTAAAAACCCTTCTTTTATTTTAGGAAAGTTAATACTATGTCAATAAATATAGCTATTTTTTAAAAAGCATTAATTTTCACTAAACCTTCATCTTGAAATGCATATTTTATCCCGTAAAAAAACATCAATAAACCAACTATTACAAATCCTAAAAGATATAATTATCGCAAATAACATTCTGGTTCTCCTTCTCAACTTCTTCAGATTTTTTTGGGTCCAATACCTTCTATATTTAAAAGCTCATTCGTAGTTCTAGATCTCTTCTCAAGAGATTCTAACGTATTATTAGTAAAGATGTATTAGGGCTTAGCATTTTTTAGCTCTATTAAGCGTCTAGTTCTAAAAGCTGTTAACTCTAATCTTATTTCTTCACTACTATAATTTTTTTCCATAATACAGGAAAATGACAGGGGTTTTAACATGATTTGTAGAATAGTACTATTGATAGAAAATTAAAAGAATGGAGTGATGAACTAATGTTGAAAAAGTGGGTTTCAGGTTTTGTTGTAATCGCTTTTATCATGTCGCTGTTAACAAGTGTTTCAGCAGCAACTACGACTGGCGGCCTCATATTGGACGAGAGGATTAATTTTGGCGGAATTGAGCGCTCGTTTGATTATTATGTTCCTTCGTCGTATACAGGTGAGCAAGAGGTACCTTTAATGTTGTCTTTTCACGGTTCTGGTAGTTCTAGTCAAGGGCAGCTGCTATTGACTAATTTTAAAGAAGTGGCCGAGAAAGAAGGTTTTATTGTTGTTTTCCCGGATAGTACGGTCATCGATACGGGCGGTAATTTACTTTCACCAGACCAATATAATGATGCATACGATCCAAATTCTAATCTAATTAGAAGATGGAATATTGATTCCCCGGCATTTGACCAAGCTATGCAGAAGCTAAGTACTATTGATGATGTTGGCTTTACTGCAGCATTAATCGACCACTTTGCTGAAAATTTCAATATTGACGAGAGCCGGGTTTATGCAACAGGCATGTCATGGGGCGGGTTTTTCACCAACCATTTGGGTGTTTATCTAAATGACCGCTTAGCTGGTATTGGCGCTGTAACAGGCCAAATGGCGTTAAGTACGCCTCAACCTATGCTAAAAAACGGAATGCCGGTTGTCTATGTCATGGGGGATCAAGATCCGACTGTTCCGCCGACAGGGATTCCAGGACTTACGTATTCGGTGAAGGACGCTATTTCTTACTGGTTAAAAGTAAATAATAAAGCGCGTGAAGGATCGGTAACGTATTTACCGTATGTAGAAAAAATGATCGCTCAACCTTTCGGCTTACCTGCTGTTCTTGACGATACAAAAATTCGTCGTGAAACGTTCAGCAAAGGGAATATTCACAAGCCGCAAGTGATTCTATACACAGTGGAGGGCGGAGGTCATACTTGGCCGGGCGGACCGCAATATTTAGCTGTGAGTATAATTGGGAAAGCAAGCCAGCAAATGAACGCGAGCGAAGTGATTTGGAATGATTTAAAGAAGTATAGTAGATAATAAGAAAAGAATAGATTCATTGAAGACCATGGGGAGAGTTCTTGCGATTTAGAACCAAGGGGACAGGTACTTTGTCCCAGAAGATACACCGTTGTAAATATGAACTGCCCCGTAAATGTTAGACACCAATCTATATTTACGGGGTTTTTTTTATGGCTAAATGCCTTGTATAGGTAGACAGTTCTCCAAAACATGATATTCTCAAATTCAAACACATTTAAAGATTTATGGAATTTGTCAATATAATTCATTAAACCAGCAATCTTCTACTTCTTGTATCTCAAACTGCTCAAAGAGCCATGAAAACCAGTCTTTTTTATTAGTACTATAAAGGGCATGAATATTTATCCGAATATCTAAGTTTGATGAATTTTTATATTGGTCATTTAATTGTTTCACACTCTTTACCTCCATATAGCTTATATCCTTAATTATCCATATACCCGTAATATTAAAATAATAGTTTCACAAATACGATAATGTTCTAGTTAGTTATTCTGTCCCTCTCTCCTTCCACGTAGCGTAAAAACAACGACCACTGAGGATGAAAATAACTGTTGTGAAGTAAAACAAAATCTGATTATGTAAAATAACTTAATAATCCATCAATAGAATTGATTTCAGCATATGGTTTTATTTCGGTATTATTATTGATCATATGAGGATTGAACCATATGCCCTGTATATTTGCATTTTGACAACCATCTATATCCTTTTCTATGTCATCTCCAACGAATAATGCGTCTTCCGGTTGCACATTAAGTCTATTTAATGCTAATTCAAATATTCTTTTGTCAGGCTTACTAAAACCCACTTCTTCAGAAATAATGATTGTATTAAAATAACTATTTAAATTGGTGTTTATTATTTTAGCTATTTGTCTCTGAGTTGAGCCATTTGTTATAATTGCAACTTTGACATGCATCTTTATAGTATTTACGATATTTATAGTATTTTGGTTTATAGAAAAACAATTAGGAAAATTAGTATTCCAAAAATCCTGGATGTCATTGCGTGGCAATCTATATTTTGGTGGATATTCATCAAAGAATGATTCCAAAACTTTTACTTTATCACCATTTCCATAGCTTCTATTATCATATTCTTTGAATTTTTTCAACATTTCATTTTTTGCTGAATGTTTAACATCCTGATAACACTTCTCTAACATAATTAAAAACATTTTATCTACTGCCTTGTCCCTATTAAGTAAGGTATCATCTAAATCAAATAGCATTGCTTTATAGCCACTCAAATAACTTCACATCCTTTCTCATCTTATATAAATAATCCCTAGTTCACATCTTCAAACTAATTTGTAACAACTGATTCCAAAATAATGGTGTCTATCTCTAGAGTATATCCTTAGTAATTAAGACCGTAACTGTATGCTCCATGCCCAACTGGTTACATAACAACGGGAACAGGAAGTAGTCTCTATTTCATTAACTTCCGATTTTGAATTACTAATTCATCATCTTAATCACACACCAGATAGTCCCTAGAATTTAGTAATGTAGTTATTTAATATTTGAAATTCATTTATTGGAAAATCATAATTTCCCCAAGATTCTTTGTACCCTTCTATTCCATGTGTTTTCAATATCTTGCTTACCGTTTTAACCACTTCTTTAATCAGGTCGTCTAATTTACAAACTTCTTTAAATTGTAGTTGATTAATAACTTTATTATCTAAATCCTCATAAGACACAATTGTTATAGAAAGATTCTCACCATCAATACGCTTAAAAATCCAAACTGTTCCTCCAGGCTCTTCCTCCAATTCAAAAGTACTTTTCTTCACAGGATATGGAGAACAGTCGGGGGTAATTATTAATAATGATTGTAATAAGTCATGTAAAGCATCATTTAGGTAGCTTGCTGTGAAATCAAACTTTTTACTGTTTACTTCTATATAACCGCTAGCCCAACCTCGCCCTATCAATTTATATTCAAATTTCATTACATCACATCCTCATCTTCTAATTATAATTGAAAATTATAACTTTATATTTGTCTGACCTGTCCTGTTCAAAGAAGAACAACCTTACATTTTTATAACCGAACCTTTTTGAAAATACATTAAACGGGTTCTAAAGCACATGCATCCTAGATTGACATAACACCCAATTAGGAAGTATTCAACTTATATTCAAAAAGAACCGGTTTCCTTTTAAAGGTAGCTGGTTCTTTGTACAAACATCTGCTAGTTAAGAACCAGAGTGCCTTTTTCTTTTGCGGCAAACGTTATATAAGCATTTAAAGTGTTATTTAAGACATTTTTATTCGGTATGCTTCTTCCAAAATAACTTTTAAATTTTCACCTCTTTTAGAAATAAATGCTGTCCAAAATATTTCACCCATTTTAGCAAGCTGTTCAGGAGTATACTCATTCTTTTCGAATTTACCCCAACAGCCATCTTTAGTTAACTTATCCCAAAACATATAATCTGCAAATTTATTGTTTTCTGAAGGTATATTGGAACCCATAGACTCAAGCTTAACTAGTTCTGGACATAACCACATGCCAGTACAAACAGATAACAAGCCTGCATGTAATTCATTCAAACCTTCCAAGCCGGCTTCTTTTAAAGCTTCTTCCCATGCTAAATGACGAAAAGTGGTTATTAAAATTAAATCTGGATACTTATAGTTAATCTGCTTAACAAAAGATGTTTCCCAATATGCTCCTCCATGACCATTGCAAAGAACAAACTTGGTAAATCCTTGTCTATTTAAATTCACAATTATTTCTTCTAGCATCGCTGTTAATATATTTGGACTGACGGTAATTGTACCTTTATAGTTAGCATGTTCCTCAGATGTGTTAAAAGGAATAGTTGGCAGAACGTAGCCATTTAAGGTCTCTCCAAATGATTCAGCATACATTTGTGCAATCAAAGTATCCAAATGCATTGGGAGGTATGGCCCGAACTGTTCAGTAGCTCCAACAGATAAAATAGCTATGTCTGTACCACTTTCAAGAATCTCTTTTGTAGAATTTTTATAATTTAGCATAAAAGCCCCCATTGAATATTTTTTACATAACCACCTAAATTTCGACAATGGAATGATATTTCCCTTTAATTTAAAATAAACACCTTCGTTGGTTGAAGAAGAAACGGGAAGATCCGCCCGTAAATCCTTGATTCAGTTACTCAAATGTCCGGTTTACGCATACAGCTTAGGTTGACAAAATCATTATCCAAATAGAATAATTTAAAAAGCCGCCATAGGAATTAAATCCCTACGACGGCAGTGTTACTAGTTTTATAAGGTTACTTATCCTCCAACACACGATCTAATTCACTCTGAACTTCATCTCCAACAGCCCCTCGGCTACCGAAAATAGAGAAACTATCATAGTTTAAAATAAGATCTTTTGTCGGTGTTGGAATCGTTGTTTCATTGACTAATAGAATAGGTCCATTATTTTTTGCGGCAAGGACTGATCCAGCTAGTGCATCAGGGAAATTTCGTCCCGTGGCAACATACGCTTTTCCAGTTCCCATTGGCAATTGGGTAATGATTTCTTTGCCTGTGTCGAAACGGGTTGCCCCACCGTATCTCACGGGTTTAGGGAACTGTTTTGCTACATTTTCACTAATGACACCAGTGCTACCAACAAGTATGGTCTTACTTTTGCCAACCATTGCGTTTAGTGTTTCAGCGGGCACTCTATCAGATCTTGTCAATAAGATTGCAATTCCATTTTTAGCTGCGTATGGTGAAATTGATAGAACATCTGGGAAGTTGAATCCATAAGCAATAATTGCTTGTTCAGATGGTAGTCGCTTCGCAATCAAAGCAGCTGTTTCAAAGCGATTTTCGCCTCCGATTCTCTCAACAACCAAGCCCATTTCTTTCAACTGAGTTTCAACATCAAGTGAAATTGCTCCTTTACTTCCAAGGATAATTACTTTCTTCGCATTCAAACGCTTGATTTCAAGTTCCGTAACTTCTACTAGTCTTGTAGGTCTCGTTAATAGAATAGGTGCATCTTCTTTGTATGCTAAAGGACCTCCAGCTAGTGCATCAGGAAAATTAGCTCCAGTAGCAAGAACTACTGTTTCAGAAGAATTCCAGCCTTCTTGAGAAATAGAAACTGCTGTTTCATAGCGATCTTCTCCAGCAATACGATTTGTCACTTCAGGTGGTGCCTCGACAACTGTTATATTTGCTTCAGCACTGACATTACCTGCCGCATCTGTAGCGGTTACCGTTAAAATTTCGTTCACTTTTTGTTTAGGTATCACAACTGAGAATTTACCATCCGTAGTCGTTGTTCCTGTTCCTA
>NZ_ALJG01000338.1 GCF_000286315.1 Paenisporosarcina sp. TG20
TATTCATAATCAACACGCTTGTATTTTTATTTCTAAAATTCGGACAAAAATTACTCTTAGTTACCATGCCTCCTAATAACCAGGATAACGCTCCCACCATTCCTGAGTATCTCGATGTTTTATTAGTAGATCATCCGCATTTTGTAAAATAGACCCACTCAATTCAACGTTTTTGATCCAATCTGAAGGAATGCTCTTCAACCCTAAATATGCCCCGACAATATTTCCAGTAATAGCACCTGTATTATCGCTGTCTCCACTATGATTGATTGCTGTGAGCACTGCCTTCTTAAAATCATTTTGGTACTTCAATGCACAGTATATTGAAATCGCTAGCACTTCTTCACCAACCCACCCTTCAGCCAATTGTTGAATCGCTGCCTCACAATTAATTCCACGCGTATAATGAAAACCCTTTAATATCTAATAGAGATGCTGAACATTTTCTTTAATGAACTCGGTAAAAGTTATAGCCTCTTTAAAATCGAAGGAATTACTTTCTATAAACTCTCATTAGCCTAAGCTAAGGTATATTTTGAAACATATTAATAAGCTAAAAGGTATTTTAAAATTAAGCAATAACATCTTTTATGTGTTATAGACTTTTAAGATTTTATTATTAATTTAAAGATTACTTTTTTCTTTTATAGTGTGAATTATAACATTATTGTTTTATCGAATCAGAAAAGTAGAATTTAGTAGAAGCGGTAATATCTTAAGCTTTGTTAGAAGAAGTTTATTAAATTCAAAATGATAATCTGATGTTGTTCAAGGCACTTAAACTGCAAGGAATTATAGGAGGTGATAAAGATTATTACAGTAGCTATGCTTTACCATAGAAAACATCCTATTCAGGTGAAAAAAGCTTATAACTGCGCTGCTGTCGCTAAAATGGAGGGTATTGAATTTTATTACTTTTCACCAGGCAACGTTAGACTTGATGAAAAAATGATTCATGGATATGTTTACGAAAATGGAAATTGGATACAAAAAGAAATGCCATTACCAGATGTCATATATAATCCATCGGGTATGCGAACATCAAATCAAAAAGAAGTCTATCGAAAACTTAAAAAAATTATTCCTTTTACCAGTCATCCAATTGGAGATAAAATTAAAGTGTTTAGTAAAATCAAGCAGTTACCAGAATTCACTAATTATTTAATTCCATCTGAAAAGATTATAGATATACAAACAGTCCTTCATGCATTAAATAATTTCAGACAAATAGTAGTGAAACCTTTGTCAGGAAGTAACGGGCTAGATGTCATTTATATTGAACGAAGCGAAGAAAATTTTGTTGTTTTGGAAGAATCAAATCGTATAACAGTCAATGAGGCTGAACTTCATTCGAAAATCGAGACTCTTATATCAAATAAAAAATTTCTTGTTCAACCGTTTATTTCTTGTCGTACTATAGATGGTCACCCATATGATTTCAGAATGCATGTTCAAAAAAACGGTTTAGGCGTATGGAGTATTACGATGATTTATCCACGGATCGGCTCTAAAAATGGAATTATTAGTAATGTAAGCAAAGGAGGCTATACGGGGAAACTCAATAGTTTTTTGATCAAAGAATATGGTATAGAAGATTATAATATTAAGCGGACTTTAGAACAGTTCGCCATTCATTTCTCAGAAAAATTTGATGATTTATATGAGAATCCACTAGATGAGCTCGGAATTGATATCGGAATTGATGAAAATAATAAGCTTTGGATATACGAGGTAAATTGGAGACCAGGTTATGGTTATCGAGGGTTTGATTCCGCAAAGAATACAATTCCTTATGCTGCTTATCTTGCCAAGCAAAATAAGCATGTAGGATAATTCCATGTATTTCAATATTTTGAGGTTGGTAGGAGAAACGTTCCACAAGGTTTATTATATTAAATAAAATTAATTACTAGTTTCCATGTAATTTGTCCATATATTTTTTTTTTTGTGAATAAACTATTAGAGTAGAGTGGTTAAAAATAAAACTATTAGGAGGGGAAAATATCGTCTAAAATAATTGGAATACTCGGAGGTATGGGACCATTAGCAACAGTTGATCTATTTAGGAAAATTATAGCCAATACACCAGCGCTCAAGGATCAAGATCATCTTCATATTATTATCAATAATAACCCCAAAATCCCTCCTCGCATTACATCTTTAAATCAAGGGAGTAAAACTCCTATACCAGATCTCATTAAAGCCGCTCAAATGCTTCAAGATGCAGGAGCAAACTTTATTATCATGCCTTGTAATACAGCTCATATATGGTATCAGGAAATTAGTAACTCCATTAATATTCCCATATATAGCATGATTAAGAATACGGTTGATCAAACACTAATTCAAATCAATAACAAAAATGCAAAGGTTCTGCTACTTGCCACTCAAACTACTATTAAAACGAAATTATATCAAAAGGCTTTTCAAGAAACCCCTGTTAATTTAATTATTCCTAGCCTGGCAGAACAACTAGTAATAAATCAAGCAATTAATAGTGTAAAAGCAGGATTAATCAATACCAACCCGTATCTAAAGGAATTAAATAAAATGCTAGATAAATATGCATATAAGGATGTAAGACATGTCCTGGGTGGATGCAGTGAATTGCCTCTTTTATTTCCTTTTCTAAATGAAAATATTCATAAGTTAGATCCCACCCTAATGCTTGCCCAATTTGCTGTTTCTACAGCACTTTAGTACCGTAAAATGGTACATATAATTACTACTTTTCTAAAAAAATTTAAAAGGAGCTGTTTATAGTGTTTTCAATAAAGATTCAAAAAAAACTAGATACAAATGTGATTCATGTTAATGAATATACGCAAAAAGAAATCACTATAAATTCTAACAAAATTGTGTTGCACTTTGGTGAAATTTCAAAAGAACTTCCATTGGTAATTGATAATAGTTTACCAGATAATCAATTATCTATTCCTCAAAATACATTTGAACATATTTCGATTCCTGACCTGCCTTACGAATGTTACTTTCAAGAAAACGACCTTTACTTGGGTCCAGTTATAGGTTTTATTCCCCAGAAAAAGTTTTATAATAATCCTCGAAAAATGTTGATGCGATTTTCAAGGTATGATGAGATTCAAGGACTTATTTTTTTATTTAGGCCAAAAAGTATCAATAAACTAAATAATACAATTGAAGGATATTACTTCGATCCAAAAAATAAACAATTCATCGAGGGTCTTTTCCCGTTTCCAAACGTTGTCTATAATAGAATTCCATTATCCAAAAAAACTGCAACCCTTTTTAAAAATATTTTCAACTATCCTAATAACATTAATAAACTAAAATTCTGGTCTTTGCTCAAGTCCCATTCAGATTTAGAATCTCATATACCTAAAACTATGAAATATAAAAATATTGAAAGTCTGCTGCAAATGGTCGAAAGCTATAAATCTGTTTATTTGAAACCATATAATAAAGCTCAAGGCAGAGGTATTTTACACTTAAAAAAGAATGTAGAAGGTTATCAGTTAACAGATGGTTCATTTAATTCAATAATTATTAAAGACAAGAAACAATTAAAAAATGTTTTGAAAAAAAAGCTGAAAGGTACCTATATAGTTCAACAGGAAATTTTCAGTATAATATCAGGGAAAAAAATAGATTTCAGGGTTTATTTCCATAAAGATCAGAATAATGAATGGTTGTTATCTGGTATGGAATCAAAAATAGCTAAAGAAGGTAGCATTATATCTAATTTTATAAATAGAGAATACATGATGCCTGGTGAAAAAGCTCTGCAGGAACATTTCCAATTAGAAACTCAAAAGATTGATCAATTAATAGAAATAATTTCCGACTTATGTAATAAGGCCATAACCATTATTGAAAACTCCGGCTATGAAATTGGAGAAACGGCTATAGATTTGATTATAGATGAAGAATTAAAAATATGGCTACTTGAGGCACAACTAAATTTTGTGGCTGAAAAAAAACTAAATAGATCAAAAGATGAACAACTTGTTCTTCCAACCATCCTACCCGCACCATTTATATATGCAAAAAAATTATCTGGATTTTAATAATAAATATATTTATGAAGTATTTTGATATTATCAAAACACTAAAAAATACCCCAAAACTTCCTCCTCGTAACTCGTTCTTTTAATCTATATTGATCACACAAAAAGAGCCCAAATTCATATATGAATTAGGCTCTTTTAAATGTCTAGAAATCTTAGTTAATGAATAATTACAGTCTATTTAAGTAGTTTCTGAACAACGTTTGATTTCCAAATACCAAATCCTATAATAGCACCAAACATATTAAGGATGAAATCATCAATATCAAAACTTCCTCTTCTTGTAACTAACTGTAATACTTTAAAAATAAATAACAATATAATCATTAATAAAGAAAAGACACTTACTTTGTTTATTTTTTTCATGAAGTATGGTAAATAAAAACCCATTGGTAAAAACAAAATAAAATTACCAACAAGATTTTTTATAGGTATATCCATATTCATACTTCATCAAATAGTGCTTTAAAATATGTACTTATAGTGTTAAATGGAACAAAATTAGAAGACAGCTTTATATATTCTATAAGCGCAAGGTATCAGCCCCCTTGTGCCTAAGAATAATATAAACACCAATATGAATATATAAAATATGAAACTAATACTAAATGCAATCTTTATACCTTTTTTCATATTAGCTCCTATGTACTATCTATTTATTTTTCTTGAAATCTACTTACTAAAGCTATTGATCTTAACTTAAGAACACAGTCTTTGGCACTTCATTAGTTGAATTTGAATTAATCAATACAACCACTTCGTTTTCATACATACTTCTCCATTCGAATGTCAGTCCACATTTTATCTTGCCAAAATGTGAAACTTTCAATACTGCCAATTTTCTTGTATCCAAGCTTATAATAGAGCTTCTGTGCCTGTTTATTGAATTCAAATACGCCTAATTCAATACGTTTAAGCCCCTGCATCTTAATCTGTTCCTCCAAATATTGAATTGCTACATAACCAATACCTTTTCCTCGACCTTCAGACTCACCAATTGTTATACCTATCCATGCACCTACTAACAGTTCGTTCAGATATATTAGATACATGTGATGGTTTTCTAGGCGTTTTGTTAAATCATCCAGGGTCATTTTACCCCGACGTTCTAGATCTAATTTATTTCGATTTGGGCGAATCAACGGAATTAAAGTTGGGTCGTTTTCCCACCGATTAATCGCCTCGAGAATGCTTGAGGAGGGTTCAGATAATTTTATAATATGTGTTGTCATTGTGCTCTCCTCTCTACATTTCAACTTACGATTAGTTTGATTCCAATTTAGTGAAGCACAAGTAAGCCTAATTGCACTAAGTATGAACAATTCTAAGAATAAAATTTGTCTAGAATCCTTTAATTACAGGGACTTTTGCATTGCAATTGATGAGACCTTATATCCTAGTTTTTTATAGAGTTGATAAGCTTTGTCGTTACTCCCAAATACACTTAATCCCATAGAAGTTGCACCCAATTCTTTTACTAATTGATGAAGTTTGGCTAATGTATTGGTACCATATCCTCGACCTCTATAAGCTTCTTCTATATATATATGAAATAAATACGCTTGATTAATTTCAGGTTTCAGATTGAACCAAACAGCTCCTATTTTCTTACCTAGAGCTGGAACATGTACATTATATAAATATTGTCCTTCTGTAGATAATCCTTGAGGAAATGTATTCTTCATTAGAATTTTTGACTCTTCAATTGCGTTTTCCAGTGTAAGATTAAAATTCTCAGATATATCTTGAGCATAATCAGGAATTAGGAAATCTAAATACTTCTCGAATTCTGCTTTGTTCAGTTCTTTTAATTCAATCATTTCATCTCTCCGCTCTAAAATCAAAACCGTATTTCCTCTTTCTACTTTAACATAAATATCCAGTCATTATCCCTATTTTCTACAAAAGAAAAAAAGAGGAAATATTGAGCAACATGCTGCTCATCCCCTCTTTCTATAAACATTCCTGGCCCGTTCTATTGGTACTGAGATTCTGGTAGATAAATATCCTTATCCTCTGCTAAAGCGACTGCATAATCTATAATCATTTCATTTGTTTTAATATATATTCCATCATCTCCGACTTCGACTGCCATGCGATGTTGAGGATTTAAATGGTTCATTTCAATAATCCAGAGGTTATGATTCTTATCTATCCCCAAGTCAAATCCTATATTTCCTAAGTTCCCATTGTATCCTCCATACTTTTCCATTTCCTTAGCTGCATTGATGGATAGCTGAGTCATTTTTTTTCTAATTTTCACTGCTTTAAGACGTGGTAATGATAGTAAGTTTTGCAAAGCAGAATTTCCTCTTTTCACAGAACCAATGTTACTCACAATCCCATTTTTACTAGCTTTCCTTGCAATTATACCAAGGTCTTTCCACTCTCCTTGAGCGTCCTTTAATAAAATTAATCTAAAATCGATTGGTCTCTTTACAACACATAGATCAATCACTTGTTGAATAATATAATTTCTCTTTTTACATTTTGATGTAAAATAATCCTTTAACTCTTCAGTATTAAATGACAATATATCCGTGTGCTTCTTACTACTATCCTCCACTAAAAAGTTTTCTTCATTGTTAGAAACTTTATAAATCCCTCTTCCAAAACTGCCACTTATAGGTTTAATATACCCTTCTTTGTATTCTCCAAGGAAGTCAATAATATCTTGGGGACAATTAACTAACCTTGTTATGGGTAAATGTTTACTTAGATTGAAATCGTTTGACAGCCAATTATACATTTCCCATTTATTAAATGTGAAATTGGTTATCATTCTACTGCCTAATGTTTCCCTAAAGAAACTTTCCCAAGTACTATTTAAAGCGGTTCTGTTAATAATTGCATCGGGTATAGGAAATATTGATCGTTTCCATAATCCTTGATTATATAAATAGCCACTTATTATTTGTTTTTCACTGTTTATTCCTTTAAGTGAAAAAGCTCCCAATTGAACATTTTTATAGATTCCTCCTAAATCTTTTAAATGATTTAGAGACCTTTTTAACTTACTATTAGATTTTCCAACTAAAATTCCAATCATAAACGAATCCTGAACTAGGTCGTTCTCAACAGTTCCTTTTAGTAATTCATTTTTATTATTCAAGTTCAAATCCTCCTTCCAATTTGTTCAATACGAATAAAAGTTGAACTAATAAATTATCCACTTGGTATACTATATGTTTTCTATATCTAGTAGAAATAGGCAAGTAGACTCCTAATCTCTCCTCCTTAATAGAATTAAATCCAATCTCGGGCTATAACCCACCTACTCAAAATAGTTAATCATATAAATAGAAATAGTTTAGCGAAAAGGAGGTGGAAAAATGGGAAGTAATAATAACAACGTTTGTCCTGATAGTTGCTGTACTGGTGAAGAAATTTTATGTATTGGAATTCCATGTCCAATAGATATTGTTCTTCTAGGAGTAGAACTCCAAGTAGAGTTACCCTGTGTAAGAGTGACTTCTCCGGAAGATTTAACTGATGTACAAGTTCGAGAGTTATTGGGTGTTCTTACTGGTGTTCTTCAGGGTCTTGGAAATCTTGGCGGAAGTGCTACTGCGTAGTAACTTCTTTTTATGAGGGAGGGACTCTACTTCCTCACTTAAACCATGGTGAAAGAAGTTCAGTTTCGAAGTGTAAAAACAAAAGACGGTCATTTGACATACTTGTCGAGTGACCGTGCTTCTGCATATCTATTTTATGCTTAATCAGAATAGATCTGGGTCTTTACTTGAAAACCTTCATAGACTTTTTCTTTACCTCTAAACACTAGATAATAGAAAAGGTTTCGCTCTTTTAATGTCTATATTCCCAGTATAAAGATTCTTATACTATTTTTGTAATTAAAAATTCAATATTTAAATAATTAGTATAAATTAATTCAATGCTAGTGGAATAAGGTGTAAAATAGTAAACACAATTAAAAAAGCATAATATAAGGAGGATCCTATTGAAACTGTTCGCTGTTAGAGGATTTACCTTTTCCGTATCGTTTTATGCTTTCTTGCACTTCATTACATATTTCTTTGAATCTGTCATTTTAGTTTTTCTACTTTCCATTTTTGGCATTCTTACATTGATTTTTGCCTGTTGGCTATTGCCAGTGAAATACTTCCAACTACAGCTCTTTTTGATTATAGTCGCTGTGCTTGTGCTGTTTTTTACGAGCGATTCAATGTGGAACGATATAATTTTAGGCTTTGTCCAAATGCGGGAATTGATTGGCCTATTGCTCATTGTACCGATGATCAGTTGGGTATTAAAAGAAGAGCCTTATATAGAAGAAATCATGAGCTTTTTCCATAACTTACTTAACAAGAGCCAACGCTTTTATTTTGGAATGACGGCGATGACACAAGTCATTTCACACTTTTTGTTGTTTGGTGCAGTGCCGATGATGTATCGTTTCATGGATACTTTTCTGGGTGAACATAAAGATGAAGCATGGGAAAACTATAAAGGAACAGCTATCTTGCGCGGCTTTGCTTTCTCGACAATGTGGGTAATTAGCATTCCAAGCTTTGTCTTTGCTGTAGAAGCACTTGAAGCAACTCTATGGAAATCTATGCTATTAGGCTTTATTTTTGCGTTTGCAGGCACATTACTTGCAACTGCTTTTTCCTATCTTAAGGAAAAGGAATACAATGTGGATTTTTCGAAGACTTTACAATTAGAAATTGATAAAGCAGTAAAGAACTCACGTAATGAAGGTTATTGGAACAGGGATGTAGCTGAGTTTGTTTTCCTATTTGTTTCATTGTTTGGAACGATTTTTCTTGTCCAGGAACTTACAGGACTTGAATTTTTGTTGGCCATTCCATTGGTCATTCTATTTTGGACATGTCTATACTTTCTATTCAAAAAACGAAAAAAGAGCTTACTCGACAATATCAAATTATATCTTTCGAAAGGAATGGCAACTCAGGCACAACCATTCAGTATTTTACTGGCAGCTGGATTACTAATTTTCGCCTTGAACCAATCTACTTTTGGACTCTACATGATAGGTGGTTTGAACTTATTAACTGATCTAGTACCTGTACTTAATGTTCTTTTCTTAATTCCTTTTATCGTTATTTTCCTTGGATTTATTGGATTAGGTCCTCTGCCAGTTATCGTCTTAGTGGCGGGAATATTAAATGGAGTTGCATTACCTTATCCACCTGAACTGATTGTCCTGGCAATCACTTCAGGGAGTGTCATTTCAATTATACTTTCGCCTATAGTCATGCCAGTTATTATTTTGAGCAGCTTGAATGGTCTCAATGGCATAAGGAATGGCATACAGTTTAATTTTAAATTTGCAATTGCATTTTACTGTCTAGTCCAAGTATTTATTCAAACGATGGTTCTTATTTGATTAATGAATTGGAGAATATGAAAAAACCGCTAATCCTTTTGTGGAATAGCGGTTTTTTAACTGAAACTATGACTTTCTAAAGAGTGTACAATGACATTAGAATGTATGTTCCCTTTTATGGTATAGTTAATTAAGCAATTGCATATGCAGGTGGGCGGTTAGTTACTTCCATGTGAATGGAGGTGATACTATGACAACATTTGAAACAATAAGCTTATTAATTCAGCTCTCAATTGGCTGGATTGCTATTATTTCCATTTTGTTGTCCATCATCTTTTTCTTAATGAAAAAGAAGTAACCGTCCCCCCTTAGCAAGGTATGACGGTTACTTCAACGTAATTCCGAGCCAACCGCTCTTTCTGCGGTTTGTAATTGCGGGACCGAATGTTCAAGCATTCGGTCTTTTTACTTTATGCTTTTCTAAAATAAGTATACGTCTTATTTTAGAGATATTCAAATGTTGAGCGTATTAACTATTAAATTCTAATTTCTAAGAATCCTTAGTATAGGCTATTTGTTTCGACTTCTTCTAATCTGTATTTACGAATGTATGCATGTATGTTTTCTGTATTAACATATGTAATTATAGTGAATCACATGCAATAAGCTCCTTTCCGGTTTATAATAGACAAGCGAATACATAGAATTAAGCACGCATAGGAGTGTCAGCAAATGGATAATTTAATCCGGCTATTAACCATTGATGACTTACCTTATCTGGAAGCAATGGAAACTGGAATTGAAGATGATTACATCGAACGAATTTTTAATAAACTTGTATCAGGCAATAATTTTCTATATGGATTGTTTTGGAACGACCAGCTTGTCAGCATTGGTGGGTTTACGATTTTTGCAAAACGATATGCAATGCTAGGAAGAATGCGCAGTGTTCATCGGTATAGAGGAAATAATTTGTCAACAAAATTGATGACTTATGTCATGGACGAAGTATTTAAGCTTCAGCCAATTCAGTGGGTGGGTGCTAATACCCAAGAGGAAAACCTTCCAGCGAAGCGTGTCCTAGAAAAGCTTGGACTTAGCAGGTTGTCCACACTTTATGGTTCTACCACAAAGGATCTTTCGATGCTTGAATCTGGTGCTCCTCCCTGGCAGGAAGTGCTCGACCTTGAGCGCAAGAAGAAATGGATTGATCAGTTATACATGAAAACGGGAGCTGTGTTTCCATATGAATGCTATTATTCCTTCCCTGCTTCTGAGGATTTATTTACTGAGGAAAAGCTAATGGAATGGTCCTTTTATGAAAATGATACTTCTACAAGAGTGTTGATTACGAAAACCGATTTAAAAGATTATTATTACCTCCATACTGTCTACCCGTGGAATGACCTTATGGAACAGCAAGGTCTATGGGAAACAATAGCTGCAGCATATCGAGAGTTAGCTGATAATGTTGTGGATGAGACCTATATATGGATGGATTTATCCAAGGGAGCAACACAGTCCCTGCCGAATGATCATTCATTCGAACTCCCTTCACCCTGGATTTTGTATGGAATAAATCGATAGTATGGAAGGGCTTAAAAGGGAGTAGCAATGCTCATGGAACTTGAAGCAAAAGCAAATAGGTAGATATTCATGAAAAAAAGCCGTCCTCATTGGAAATCATGTTGATTTCATTGAGGACGGTTTTAATATTAAACACACACTTTGATAAAGAGTTACTGACAACTTATCATTGAATAGAAACGTTTTCATTCAACCCATAGATGCGAATACAGAATTTATCTTTCGATTGATATTTGAATAAGCGTATTTTAAATTCTGATATTTTTTAAACATTTCTCCATCTATCTAGTTCTTGTTAGTATAAAATCAACGAGGAGGTCTAGGTTTTGAACAACTTGAACATTTTTTCTGATTGCTTGCTTTAAATTTAGTTAAAGTTTTTTCAAAATTATTTCCACATGAACATTTAAACAATAATTTTTGCGAGAACCCTAAATACTCAGTAGACAGTAATTCACTATCTGAATGCTTCTTAACATATTCACTGATATTTTCAATAGTCCATTTTTTATTCATCATAACACCTCCGATAAGTGATCCCGAATCTGATCTCAGGAAGAAGTTTCGGATTCCTTCCTTTAAATTAAGCTCATAACTTCCTAATCTAATCTACCTGCACTTTATTATAGCATCACTTTAGTTACCCTAGACTCAAATTCCCTACATTTATGGAATACAGTAAATAAAGTTTAAGCTACTTGTTAAATTTCGACAAACTACGATGAACTTTTATCTTATATTATTGGTTGTATTTACACTATTAAAACCCTATAGCATGATGAATTACTTTTAAAGCTTACATAAAAAAAGCGGACCGATGAATGATCCACTTTTCTTTCAACTATTTAGGTAATGTTAAACTGAACATGCTGCCTTCAGTTGAACTGTTAATTAACTGTAAATCACCACCATGTGCACGCGCAATCATGCGTGAGTAAGAGAGACCCAGCCCAAGTCCACGAACCCGTAACTTTTTATCTTTCCCCCTACAGAAACGTTCGAAAATAAAAGCTTGTTCATCGTGAAAATGGATTTAAAGTTATAAAAAAACCATGATTTATGTTATGTGATATCAATTCAGACGCCGACAATTAATGGCGATTATTTTGTCGCCTAACGACTTGGAATGTTTAACAGGGAAAATGACTTAAATTGAATTGGTTTTTATAGTATGTCATTATTATATTATTGTAACTTTACGTTTTTATAAAGGTAAGCATTTCCTGAACAACAATCGAATCAGTTTGGTCCTAATAAAATTATGAGTTAAAACAAGGGGGAAACCAATATGACAAAGAAAACTAAGGAGCTGTCACATGAACAACGTGAAGAACTACTCAGAACTTTGAAATCCCGTTTTGAGAAAAACATGAACCGGCATAAAGGTCTTGATTGGGTTAAAGTACAAGCTAAGCTCGAAGCTACTACTGAAAAACTATGGTCTCTCAATGAAATGGAAGGAACCGGCGGTGAACCGGATGTTGTTGACCATGATAAAAAAACGAACGAGTACATTTTTTATGATTGTTCACCGGAAAGTCCTAAGGGTCGAAGAAGTGTTTGTTACGACAAGGAAGCTCTAGAGTCTAGGAAAAAATACAAACCAGAAAATAACGCTATTGATATGGCGACTGCTATGGGCATTGAACTATTGACGGAAGAACAATACCGCGAGTTGCAAAATATAGAAAAATTCGATATGAAATCGTCCAGCTGGGTGGAAACACCAGCAAATATTAGAAAACTTGGCGGAGCTATCTTTTGTGATCGTCGCTACGAAACTGTCTTTATGTACCATAATGGAGCAGATTCCTACTATGCTGCAAGGGGTTTTCGTGGCTCATTAAGAGTCTAAATTTTGCCGCAGGATTGTCTAAAAAGAAAAATCCGAGCGGTGATATTGCTCCGCTCGGTTCATTCATTCTTTTGGTTATGGTGCCCAGGGTTAGCATCAAAAGTACAGAAAACCTACTAATTTTATGTAGGTTCAAATCAAATTGTTACACAAACTAAAATAGGAACGTTCGTTCTCTTCGCGGTATAATTATTACAGCAATTGCATAATCAGGGTGGGCGGTTGGCTACTCCATTCAAATTTGATAGGCAGACTAGATTCGCCGCATCGTGCAGCAACGTCTGCATGACACACTTCCTGTGTGCCCGTGATGCCAATGACAACTTATGAATCGATAAGTTGTCTGATACAACTTAGTAGTGTATTAGTTGTAACGTTTTCAATTTTCGTGTCTATAGTTATTTTCTTCTCAAAAAGAAAATAACCGTCTGCCCCTAGCAAGGTTATGACGGTTATTTCTGTTATTCCAAGCTAACCGCTCATCAAGCGGTATCGCAAGACTGTTTTATCTTTATGTATCCTGTGCGGATATCCATTTATTAATTATAAAACCCTAAAATCTTTCATATTTTCTCCAAGAATATAGTGTGAAAACCATATCAAATTCTGCTTCATAATAGCCACATTAATTCCTGGATGGTCAGAACTATATGCCATTCCTTTGAATATTACTAATTCTGTATCAACTTCCATATCTCTTAGTCCTTGATATAGCTCATAAGCATTTGGAGTGGGAACTCGTGCATCCTTTTCGCCATGTTGGATTAAAGTGGGAGTACATGCTGATTTAATATATGTCATGGGTGATGTTTTTGCATAGATCTCTGGATCATTCCATGGAGTATTTCCTAAATACATCTTAATAAAGTGAGGTATATCTGTATTTGCATAATGGGTACTCCAATTCGTGATTCCGCCTCCAACTGAAATAGCTTTAAATCTGCTGCTGAATGTAGAACAGAATGCTGCAATATATCCTCCGTTGCTCCATCCCATAACCCCGACTCTATCTGGATCCGCAATCCCATCGTCAACTAGTTTATCCACTCCAGATAGTACATCCTCATAGTAAGCAATTCCCAGTTTTCTATAATTTGCTTTTAAGAATTCATTACAATATCCAGAACTTCCCCTGTAGTTTGGTTCTAAAACGATAAAGCCTTTTTCGATAAACGTTTCAATAGGATATTTCTCATTAAAACAGTCTGAAAATATTGGAAAGGATGCCCAAGCCGGACCACCATGGATTACCACTAATAAGGGATAATTTTTATTTGCATCAAAATCTATTGGGGTTGACAAAATTCCTTCTATTTCAAGACCATCACTACTTTTCCATGAGATTATTTCCCTGTTACTTTTAAGTCTCCCCTCAAATATGCTATTCTCGTTTGTTATTTTTTCATCATCTAAATAGATTTCAAAGGTTTCATTTGTAATAGTCTTATTATAAGCTATATGATTTCCATCCCTTGTTATAGAAGCTTCCATTATAAAGCTATCTACTTTTTCGTTTAACATTTTCACATTGCCATTCTCTGATAGTAGCCCAATATGATAATTAGTTTTATTCTGCCATCTAATTAAAATCCCTTTAGCTGTCCAACGTAAGGGAACAACCGTACTATCAAAATCTGTTAAAGGTTGAATTTGCTCACCATTATTAAGATCATATATCGCCAGTGTACTGTCTTGTATATGGGTATTATAATAATTCTTCTCCCTTATGCTGGCCGAGTAACATATTTTGGTCCCATCAGGAGAAAAGCAAACGTTCCCTCCCAATAACTTATTTCTATTAATCTTATGTAATTCTCCAGCTTTAATATCTAGTATGTATGGATCTCCGTTCTGGTAATCTTCCCCATTTGGGCTTGGTATAGCCATAAATACAATCTTGTTCCCATCATTTGAAATATCAAATTCATGGATATGAAAATCCTTACCATCGGTTAGTTGATACGCAACGGTATTTTCATTTTTATCCTTACCAGCACTATTAGAATCTTCTGGGTATTCATATGTATCATTAGATTTTTGTATAAATCTTTTTATTTCAATGTAATATAAACAATTATTCTGGTATTCCTTGCCTATATGATGGAAATCTCCGTATATCTCCTTGCGTTTCTTGATTTCCTCAGATTCTTTTGACTGAGCAACATAATAAAAACCCTTGCCAGTAGGCTCCCATTTGAAATTACTTACTCCTTCTTTCTCATCAGTAATTTGAACCCTACTATTACCATCTATTGAATCAACAAAGATCTGATTTTTCTTCTGACCCCCTTCGCCAACTGAGCTAAGGTATGCAATATGTCTAGAATTTGGAGACCATAATGGGGATGTACTATCTATATCCTTGGTTGTTAATGCGTAACATTGCCCCTTATTTCTTTCATATATCCATATGTGATTCCTAAATATATTGTCTTTCCAGTCAGCTGTATTTTTGACAAATGCTACGTTTTTACCATCATCACTTATGTTTATACCTGATAATGTTGGTAATGAAATAATCTCTTCTATACTTAGATATGTTTTTTCAATACTATTCATTAATTAAGTCTCCTAATCTTTATTGGTATTGTTAAAGATTTAATCATAATCTTGACAATATCTATTAATTTTCCTTTAAATATATATCAAAAATCTGTCATCCTCCCCATTTTTCTTATTGAACAGTCCCTATTATTATCAATATTTTACCATATGAAGATGTTATAGGATATTGTTTATTTAAACTTCATAAGAACTACAAGCAGCGGCCGAAATTGTATCTTCGGCCGCCTTTTTCCAACTAGAGAAATTACTATATCTAGAGGAAATAGTAATTGAAGAAACTAATAATAACTTAACAACTTTATAGTCTAGGGTCCACAGTGTCCGATTCCAACGCTAATGCCCCGAGCACACATTCATGGACTCTTTCTATCGATTCTTTCTGAACATATCTTTGAATGCCTTCAATGCCCAAAGCAAACTCTTTTAGTGCCAATTTTTGTTTTTTACCTGTATTTCTATCTTTTAGCCTTTTTAGATTTTGCGGAAGTAAATAGTCCATGCCATAGATAATGTTCAGGTATTTTCTGCCTCTGACTTTAATCGCAGGTTGTAGTAACTTTCCTTTATTTCTGGCAATATAATGTTCTGGCTTAATGACAATGCCTTCATGCCCCTCACTTGTGATATCTTTCCACCAGTTAATGACATCTTCTTCACTTGCTTCATCAGTAATGACTTTGTATTCCGTCTCCACAAATATTTCCGATTGCCTTGCAAACTCATGGTTTTGCTCCATATGCCATGTATGTGGCTGTGTAAAGAAGGTTTGATTGCTATGAGCTAGCACATGAAATGGGGCAATTTGAATGGAACTAATATCCTCAATTTCCCAACAATATTTTTGGAAAACTTCATTAAAAACATGTGCATTATTTAATTTTTCATTGTACTCTTCTAGCCACACATCTAATTCTTCATTTTGACCAACAGCAACTTCTATCTTTTCAATTAGCTTAGTCCGATCAAGAATGGCATTTTCCACAACATGGGCATATTGACTGCTGATGAGCTCTTTCGCTTTTAGATTCCATGGCATAATTTCAGCGTCTAAAAGCAAATAGTCCGTATTATGCTTTTCAAAATAGCCTTTTGCATGCAATTCTTGGTTAATTTTTAAGACTATCCGTTTTTCAGTTTCATTGTCAAAAAAGCGTTTACCTGTTCTTGAATAAATAACCCCTAGCGACTCGATTGACGTATGCTTTATAGCGGATTCAGTATCTTTAAACAGGAACAGAATTCCTCGGCTTCCCATATGTTTCTTTTCAGCAACCATGGTTTGAATGCCTTGGCTTCTATAGTAGTCAATTGCTTCTTTCGGGTGCTCCAAATAGTCATCCAATGAGGAGGGACTAGGTGTTGGACTCATCGTTGGTGGAATATAGATTAATTGTTCGATTGGTATAGTAAAGTGTGAAACTGTATCAATTGCCGGTTTCACAATATCCTGATGAATCTTAATTTCACCTAGTTCTTCTGTGTTGACAGAATAACCAGTAATGAACTTTCCAAGGTTCGGTGGATTCAAGCGGTTTTTTTCCCATTCTTCTAGAGGATTGTCTCTAGCTCCAGAATAGTCTTGCTTCGCTTGAACTGATACAAATTCTTCTTCTGGATAACGGAAGGCTGTCAATGCTCCACCAAAAACCACACCTTGATCAATATTAATCGTGTTATTAATCACTAATGGTCGTGGTTTGGGGTCATGCCCCCAGACAATCGTTGAATTTTTCTGATGATTAATGGTCCAATCTTTACGTATAGGTTTTCCTTTGCCATCATTTCCATCTGTATCACCAAAGCGACAGAAATCACTGACCGTTTCAGACTCTTTGCCAATCATGTCATCTTTAATACCGGCATGAGCACAAATTAATGTTTGGACACCATTCTTGGTGAACACATAATGTGAAGGAGCTTGAAATAGAAATCCTTTAATTGCCTGTTTGGTCTCATGTGCTTTTTCACTTCCATTTTCAGCTTCATAAGCCGAAAGTTCATCGATCACTTTTTCATCGCCATGGTTCATGGTAACGTCCCTCCCATCAAGCCACCTGGCAATTTTCCAACCGTGATTACTGTCAATCATATAGGCAAGGTCTCGTTGAATATGGTCATAGAAAAAGAGCATAGTCTTAAGGGACTCAGGTCCTCGACTCATGACATCTCCTATGGAAACAAACTTTCTTCCTTCTGGATGTAAATATAGGCTATCCTTATCTTTCTGATAACCCAACTTATCTAGTAAGGTAATCATTTCGTCATAGCAGCCATGAATATCTCCAATGATGTCAATACCATACTGGATGTCTTTTTCAAGCGAGTTATTGCGTCTAGTGAACTCTAAATTGTCCGTTCCCTTAATGGTGTAGACAGATAAATAGCCTTCTTTTTTGATGAAGCTCCTTTCTCTTTTAAACGTTTGATATTGCTGTTTTATCCGTTTTTTCCCACGAGGTTTGTCTCGTTGTTCATCTCGAAGCAACAGCTCATTTTCAGGTATATCTAAAACAATGGCTACGATTGGTATATTGTTTTTACGTGCTAAACCAATGTATCTTTTACGGTCTTCCGAGTGTAAATGAGTAGCATCCACAAAGGTTAATTTATTTAGACGGCATCTGGCTTCAATAACTGAATCCATCATCATAAAAGCTTCTGCCGATATCGAACTGTATTCATCCATTAAGTTTGCTGCTTCATCTCTAGGTCGATTGCTCCAATCAATAAAATCATTGTTACTTACCAAAACTCGATAGTCATCTGAACTGATCACCTCTGATGACAGAATCACTTCTTGTTCAATCATGCTTCTTAATAAGGTCGACTTTCCACTATTGGAAGGTCCAATCAGTAAAACAATTCCTGCATAGGGTAATTGTATTTGCATGTCTAGTTCACCTTCCTAATAAACACACACATTTGCGTGGGAAAGCCATGTGAGTCATGTTCTTCACCAATTCCATCAAATTGTAGGTCATAGTTTTTCTGATGATTTCTTTCCGTGCACCATTTGTGATATTCAGCCCTTGTCCACTCGAAACGATGATCTTTATGACGGAGAGTATCCTCCATATTATACACTTCGTTGTAGTCACGGTTTGGTGTAGTAATAAGGAGTGCTCCAGGTTGGTAGTCGTCTAATATTGTGTCCATCACCTTGGGCAGACGACCTTCGTCGATATGCTCTATGACCTCACACAAAACAATGACATCCTTCCCTTTTAGTCTTTCATCATAATAAAAAAGAGAGCCCCATAGTGTTTCAGGTACAATAAATTTATCTCTGTCTTTTATTTTGTCAAAGCGCCTTAACGCTTTAAGGGTAGCTGACTGTGAAGGCTCCACTGCTAATACTTCCTGGACTCCTTCTACAAAACCGAGCAGTTCAGATAGTTTTCCTTCACCTGATCCAAAGTCAACGATGGTCTTAGGCTTCATTTGACTTACGGTCGCAGCAATCTTTTCATAACGAAGTTCGTTTAACCGAACCTTGCCTACTTGTTCTACCTGCTCGACTTTAGTCTTTTTATTTTCTACGATGTCATAGAGTTCTTTAAAGCGGAGTGATTGTCGGTAAATATAATCTCGCTTCGGATGATTTTCAAGCCATCCTTCTCCGTATCGCTCTAGCTTTTCAATTTCTTTTTCATCAATAAAGTAATGTTTATAATTGTCGATGACTGGGATCAATATAAATAAATGTCTTAATCCATCCTGAAGAGTTTGCATGCCTTTTAACGAAATAAATCTAGCAGAGCTTTCATCTTTCATATGGAAAGAGTAGTGAATTTCCTGTCGTGTAATCATCACTTCATACCCAATCGGCTCAAATAGGTCCTGTATCTGTTGATCAGATAGCGAAGACGCAACAGGTCCAAGCTCAAATTGGAATTGAAATTGATGATTCACCCACATGGCATGCTCTTCCTTTGGTTGGCCATTTAAAGCTGTCCCTAGTGCAGATCGAATAAATGAACAAAAAATACTACTTACCGCAAATTCTCGATCATTTATATAATGAGTAATATCATATGAATTAGAATTATTTTTCACCAAATCAATTGGATCCGGTGAAACAAAAATCGTCACATCGATTTCAGTATCCGTAAACTTACTATAAAAAAGGCGCACTAAATGCCCTTTATGATTTCGCTCATATAAGTTGTTTGGATTTTTAGACAGCAAATATGATATTGCTTTCACATGATCGCCAGTAGCTTGAATAGATAACTGCATAAAGCCCCTCTTTTCCTTCACATACTTATAGTATAGACAAATATAATACACAACATCAATGAATTGTTTTGTCCCTGGGACGCCAATGAAATTGCGATATTCCTGTCAACATATCCATTTATGTATTTCCTGAGTACATCAAATTTAAAATGTAATCTAGTTTATGTAATATTCTATAAATCTTATTATCATCCTTCTTTAACTTACACGTTGGTTTAAAGAAATCTTTAAAACATCCAAAAAAAAATTGTATATAAGTAATATCATTTGCTCAAAAGATGTTTATTATCAACAATTGATACATAAATTCACTTTTGGTATCATGAAATTAACATTTGAGACGATAAAAAAGACCGTTTGGTAGTTGGACCCAAACGGTCAATGTAATAGCAGGATTCCCTCCAAGGGGATTGGCAAAATGGTAGGAATAACCCATCTGAGCTCCTAACTCAAGGATGGGTTATTTTTTATGGTTAAATGAAAGTACTAATACAACTACTGTTTCAAATGTTACTGCAAACATCTTATCAATACCTTTTCAAATTTTGTTAGTATTTAAGGAACTTTTTTCATTGAGGATATGTTCAAATCTTAATTTATATTTACTGCTCCGTTACTTCTGCGAGACCACAGCATTAGGGGAATCAAAATCAGGGACAACAATCCGCCAATCAAGGACAATGTAGCATAGCTCGACCCCGCAACCACCATGCCGGACAAGGCACCACCGGAAGCTCCGGATAAAGCAATATACACATCCACTGTCCCTTGGGTCTTAGCCCGTTTTAAAGGTTCCATTGAATCGACCACTTTCGTCGTTCCACTAATCAATCCAATGTTCCAGCCGATCCCAAGAAAAGCCAGCGCCAGGATGAGAAAGAACAAAGAATCACCTGGTGCAAATGTTGCTAAGGCACTCGCTATTGTCAGTGTCGCACCACCAGCAACCGACATGGCAGTGGAGCCAAACTTATCTACAAGGATGCCTGTAAAGAGCGATGGAAGGTACATGGCTCCGATATGGATGCCAATCACCAGCCCAATATCACCAAGATCGTGGCCATGGTGTCTCATATGTACGGGTGTCATCGTCATAATGGCAATCATGATCATTTGTGTCAGCACCATGATGGTAGCACCGGTTGCCACACCTTTCTTGCTGAAGGCTTGGGCAGTATCCAACGATGTCTCTTCCTGGCCATTCTCTTGTTTGTAAGCTTCTATTGCTTTCGCAGTTAAAAATGGATCCGGTCGAAGCAGCAGAAAAATGACCAATCCTGCCAGGATAAAGGCTGTTCCGGATAAAAGGAATGGACCCGCCAGCGCTGGAATTCCGAGTGAGAGAGCAAATTCTCCCATGATATCTACCATATTTGGACCGGCAAACGCGCCGAACGTGGCAGATACCATGATGATGCTAATAGCCTTGGCCCGTTGGTTCTTGCTTGCCAAATCGGTTCCGGCATAGCGGGCTTGCAAATTGGTCGCTGTGCCAGAACCGTAAATTATTAACGAAATAAATAAGAGTGGAATGCTGTTTATTATCGCTGCTAGCACAACGCCCAGCCCTCCAAATCCTCCGAGCATAAAGCCTGTTGTGAGACCTGGACGACGGCCATAGCGCTGGGAAAGCCGGCCTACTAATAAAGCAGCTCCTGCAGAACCTAACGTAAACAAAGCCGTTGGCAATCCAGCATAGGCCGCGGTACCAAGCATTTGCTGAGCCAAAAGAGCGCCTACCGTAATTCCGGCTGCTAAACCCGCACCTCCGAATATCTGAGAGAGACTCGCAATAAAAATGACACGCCGATATAGTTTTTTCAACTTTTCCGGTGAATCTATGTATGGTTGAATGGAATCGTTGGATTTCGCTATCATCATTAAACACCTGTTTCTGTCTAATTTTAGTTTACTTGCTTCGCACGCCTCTTTCTTCCATCTTCAGAATCTTTTCCGTAATGAAATGAGAAATCAAGAAACTGCACAAATATGCGCAATTTCACGTTCCCTTCTAATGAAAAGTTCTATTCTCACGTCACTTTATGCCTTTCTTTTCGAACTCCATCCAGTCTCTGACGTCTTTTTCTAAACGGAATGCCTTGACGCCTCGTGCTTGTAGAAGTTCAACGGCTTCTACTGACATTAGGCAGTAAGTTCCCCGGCAATAAGCCACTACATCACAATTAGTAGGTAAAGATGCAAGTTTTTCTCGTAACTCTTCAATAGGCAGAGAAACAGCACCTGGAATATGCGCTTCGTCATATTCTTCTTTCGGCCGAACATCTAACAGCATGACTTCCCCTCTCTCCATCCGCTTCTTGAGTTCAGGCAGAGATACTCCTTCTATTCCAAATTGTTCGTTCAGGAATTCCCGTTTTATTTGTTGGACCTGTACCAGCTGTTTTTCAGCTAACGAATGCAAAGACTCCAAAAAAGTACTAATTTCTTCGTCGGCTAATTCATAAATGACATAGTTCCCTTGTTTCTTTGATTTGACCATTTTCGAATTAGCGAGGGTTTGCAGATGTTGTGAGACGTTTGCAACAGACATTGCCGTGGTTTTGGCTATAGTCTCCACTGATTTTGGACCATAAGACAAAAGATCAAGAATTTCTAATCGCTTAGGGCTGGATAAGCTCTTCCCAACTCGTGCAAATTCTTGGTACAACAAGTCTTTTAAATTTCGTTCATTAATCATAGTAATTCCTCTCATCTATTCAAGAGTTTTATTGAATACTTAAATAGTAAGTCTACTATTCTCCTGTGTCAACTGTTTTTAGTAATAACTTAGTAGCTTATCTCCAGGGTACTTCATGTTACTGTACTTCCAGAAACAATATGTGCTCAATTTCTATGTCATTTAATTTTTATTGGGGTCACCTCAGATGAAATTAAGTTAGTTGATGCTTAGGAACACAAAGAAGAGAAGGAACTTAGTGTAAAGTTCCCTTCTCTTCTAATAAGTGGTGATATATAAATTAATTTTTTCCTTTTTAATCGGGAAAATGAAAAACTTCTTTTGAAGAGAAGTATTCTCTTTAACAGCAATCACATTTTGTCGATAACTAGTTCTAGACTTAGTTGTTGTTTAAATGAATGATTTTCAAAACTGCCTGCTCAGCTGACTGAAGTGCACCTTCAAGATGGCCGCTGTATTGAGAATTCGTCTCTGTACCAGCAAAAACGACTTTCTTTTCCCATATACCCGCTGCCGGTGGTTGGCCATAGCTCTTGTAATTCTTAAAAGGACTGGAGTCTTCCTCAACAGCCGTTTCAGAATCGATGGCCCAGTCTTTATAAAGGATAGCCTGTGGGTTTTCAGCTTCACTTCCAAAGAGCTTAACCAATTGGTCAGCAACCAATTTCAAAACTTTGTCTTGACCCATCTGTTCACGCACTTCTGCAGGGATTCCGAAGAAACCGAATAATGCACCCGGTCCATTCGCAGGAGAAGCATCATATATCTCTTGCAAGGGCCCGGCAGAACTTAATACTAGTCCAGAAAGACCCGACTCTCTCCAGAACGGACGGTCATAAACTGCAACTGCTTTAGCCTGTGACCCCATCCATGTAGGTTTTTCTGCAATATCAGTAATAAGATTCGGAGGGAGTGCAGGAGAAAATTCAATGTAACGTGCCACAAGACGAGGCGGCAATGCCAAAATGACGGCAGCTGCAGGAATGTTTTCTGATCTTCCATCGGCAAGTTCCGTTTCAACAGTAATATCCCCAGCTTCATCCAGCCGAATTCTCTTGACGCGTGTTTCCAGCTCAATCGTTTCTGGTGGGATCTTCTCTGCCAGTGCATCAATAAGTGACTGCACACCTCCAGTTAATCGAACTCCCCTTTCATCCATGTTTTCCTGCAGCATACAGCGCTCCGGTGGCTTGATTTGGAAACGTTCCACAAGCATCTCGCCTTCGTTAGATTGGACAAAAGTCTCTAAATTCAACTCTTTAACAAGCGCAGCAATATGGCTCTCATTCTGCGGCCAAAACCATGTCGGGCCAAGGTCAAATCTGCCCAGGTCCGATCTGTCTGGAACAGAGGCACTCAGTACCCTGCCGCCAATTCTGTCTCTGGACTCCAGGATCCGGCAGTTAATGCCTTTTTCAATAAGCAGTGTTGCAGCGCGCAG
Source organism: Paenisporosarcina sp. TG20 (assembly GCF_000286315.1). Classification (GTDB taxonomy): domain Bacteria; phylum Bacillota; class Bacilli; order Bacillales_A; family Planococcaceae; genus Paenisporosarcina. The sequence goes on from NZ_ALJG01000338.1 coordinate 23,743, forward strand.
GCCACTTAAACCCGCACCCACAATGATTACAGGGTTGTTCATAATTTGTCCTCCTTCTGACTATGTTGTGTTGTATAAGTATACCTGAAAGGATTCTTCCTTTTAAAACGGGTTACTATGTGAGTTGAAAAAAAGGCGATTGACTCTCTCATACGCCACATAATCATACACCATTAAATATAGAAGAAACCCATTTATATTTAATTTGCAAATACAAACAACAGTCCTTTAATTTCTAATCATTACGACTTTATTGAAGTGGAAATCTAGTCATAAATGCTTGGCTGAATTTCCAAAACCTGCGAGTCAAAATTGTTTTCATCCCTAGGACGCGTATTGTTGTGTTTTTCTTCTACAGTTATCACTTGGTCAAAATGGTCTTTCGCTATATTCCCTGCTTCTATAATAATCTTGTAAGCTACTTCTTCTACCAAATCCATATAGAATTTGATGTATAATATAATTAGATAGTAATGGAACTAGTACATAACGGAGGTTTACGATGAAAGAAACACTTACGATATTACATACAAATGATTTACACGGTCACTATGACTTAGCGCTTAGACAATCAGCTTTAATTAAGAAAAGGAAAAGGAACTAAACGAGCTAGGTCAACATGTAATTGTCTTAGATGGTGGTGACCATATGGATATGAGTATGAACGAATGCTTGGCTACATCTGGTCAAATTCATCTTGAAATGGTAGAAGCTACAGGTTATGATGCCATGTCTGTTGGAAACAATGAACTGTTGCGTTTACCTAAAGAGAAGATTAAGCAGCTAAGTCACGATTCAAAAGTTCCTTGGCTCCTTTTAAATTTAGTAGATTCTGATGGATCTCAAATTGGTGGTACAAGAGAGACATTCATGCTTGAAGTTGGGGACCATTTAAAAGTTGGACTTTTTGGAGCAACTGATCAGTTTGAAGATACATATGAACAGAAACATGGTTTTCGTAATCGAGATACGCTTGAAGCAATAAAACAAGCGGTACAAAAGTTAAAAAACGATGGGGCAAACCTTATTATTTTCCTTTCGCATATGGGATACAAAGCAGATTTAGAGCTTGCCCAAAAACTATCAGGACTCGTTGATGTCATTGTAGGTGCGCATAGTCATACCATAATGAATCAACCAGAAGTAGTATCCGATGTAGTTATTGTACAAGCTGGTTCATTTGGAAAATATGTAGGCGAACTGCAACTTACAGTGGATTTAGACAAAAAGAAAGTCATTAATCATGTCGGAAACCTGACAGAAATAGCCTTGGAAGATGATATTGATTTTGAATTGAGCTCAATTGTTGATAAAGGTCGTTTAGAAACGGAAAAGTTTTTATCAGAAGTTGTTTATTATTCAGCAGAACCAATTACACATGAGGAACTGGTCATGTTAATGGCTCATAGTGTTAAAGATTTTTGGCAAGCTGATGTAGGGATTATGTATGGTGGTGGTGCAACGAATGGTCTAAGAACTGGGGACATCACAAAAGGTAATGTACTAGATTCATGTAAAAGCATGCATGCGCCTGCAATTATAGAGGTAACTGGAGAACAACTTGCCGGTCTAATTCAAGAAAACTACAATGAAGAAATCACCAACCGAAAAGTTTATGGCTCTGGTTTTCGTCCGGCGGGTATATCTATAGGCCAGTTACAGTTTTCAGGTGTGAGCTGGACAATGAAAAAAGATGCCCAAGTTCTAAACATTCAAGTAAACAATGAAGCTATTGATTTAAATAAAAAATATACAGTTGGTACAGCATCTCCCCTTATCTATGAAGAAGTGTGCGGTTACCCCAGCGTTAGAGGAAATAGACTCATTGATTACTCAAAAGTAGTAATGGCAAAAGACGTGTTTATAGACTACTTAAAACAACAATATAGTGAGTTTTATTCAAAATGAATACATTATCCTGTGACAATATTGAGTTGAGTCTAATGGGGATGAAAAGATATTATATAAACGATGGGGATATAGACGTACATATTACCAAAGGGGGAGACAAGGGAAAGCCAATCATTTTTTGTCTTCATGGATTAGGTAGCACAAGTCTAAGTTTCATTGAGATAGCTGAAGAACAAGGGTAAACAAGAGTATCGAATTATTTCGATAGATGCTCCTGGACATGGAAAAACTTCTGCTTTTAGTGAAGAAGTTAAAAATTGCTTTCATCATTAATAAAATTTGTACACATCTAAAAAAATCTTGGGAAACCTTTTACTACATAACAATTTCATAAAAGGTGGATCTATGAAATATCAATGGTTTAATTCAAACCCGCTTTACTAAAATTTTAACTCCATATATTTCCGTAAAGGTATGGCTGCCCACTAGAAAAAGGCAGCCGAAGATGCAATTTCGGCCGCCCTTGTAATTCTTATGCATTGTCCCTAACCATTTTTTAAAAGCTCATTTGCAAGTAATTCATACGATTGAGCCCGGTCTTTGTAGGAGTGAGTTATCGTGACAATCATAAACTCGTCATTGTTATACTCTGTTTGTAATTCACCCAGTTGCTCTATGACTTCTATAGGATTCCCAATGATCGTTTTACGTCGCATAGCTTCAAGCATTTCTTGTTCTACGCTCGTGTATGGGTAGTTTTCTGCTTCCTCAACTGATGGAACTCCTTCTTTACCTTCCCCTTTTGCAAGCTGTAATTTCCAAAGGAATCCACTTAAAGCGAGTCTTTCTGCGAGTTCAGTGGATTCAGCACAAATCACAGATACTGCTACAATAGACTCGGATTGCGGTAGCTTAGCATTAGGTTTGAAGTTCCCGATATATGTGTTCATTATATCTGGTCCGTCTTTATCACTCATGAAGTGTCCGAATGCATAAGCTGTTCCATTCTCAGCAGCTAGTTTGGCACTTTTTATACTAGTCCCTAGAACCCATGGTTGTGGAGAGATTGATGGGACAGGAGCAGCAGAAATTTTGGAGTATTTATGATCGGATGGGAAATCATCATTAATAAAATGAGTGAGTTCTTTAAAAGATTCAGGCATGTTAAATGCGTTCTGTAGATAGTGATCGGATAGCGCCATTGTAACTTCAGCTGAACCACCTGGTGCTCGTCCCACCCCTAAGTCAATGCGACCCGGAAACAAGGTTGCAAGCATATTGTACACTTCTGCAACTTTATACGGTTTATAGTGAGGCAGTAATACCGCACCAGCTCCAATACGTATCGTTTCTGTATGTGCTCCTATGTATCCAAGCATTACTTCAGGCGCAGAACAGGATAACCCAGAAAAATCATGATGTTCTGCGATCCAGTAACGTGTATATCCAAGTCTTTCACCATTTTGGGCAAGGTGCATGGAAGCTTGTAAGGCTTGTCCAGAAGTCTTGTCTTTAGATCTGGGCGATTGATCTAGAATGCTTAATTTCATGCTCATCTCCCCTTTATGACTTACTTCACTTCAACAATCTCTAAGTGAAAATCAGCTACATTTCTTTCATCCGAAAAATCAGTTCTAGAAGTGGAATAGTTAATAATTGTACCTTTGAATGCCAAATCTAGCTCAGGAACTTTTACGTCAAATGTTGTTTTATATAATAGAACGGTGACATCATGATACTCGTTTCCACCTCTAACTTTAAAATCAAATTGAATCTTTTTTAAAACTTGATTATCCTCTTCTATATCACACTCTTTCAAATCTAAAACCTTAAGTACATAATCATCTAAAATAACTTCACTAACCATATATATTACCACTTCCATAGTTGAATTTTAAACGCTTAAAATAAAGAGAGCGCCTAGTATATAACGGGTTCTCTTCTGAGGTGCAAAAACTTAAAACACAACACCAAGGGGCTATCATTTTACAATCAATTTAGTTGTCCTTTGATTGTAGATATCATAATCCTTGCCTAATACCTCCATTTTTAACTATATAAATTGATAGCCTATTTGGTCGCACTACAATAAAAATTGTAATGCAACTAATCCTTCTGCTAATTGAGTCTATACGAACAAAGTTGATTTCCGCTCCATGCGGACGCTTTCCGTGGGGCACGGCTTCAATCTCCTCGGGCCAACAGGATGTTGGCCCGCGAAGACGTTGACTCGCGTAGTGGCGTTCTTAGCCTTCGTTCCATCTTTCCTGCGGGGCTTTCAGCTCGTGCTGTTCCCACTGGAGTCGCCGCCTTGCGCTACAATCAAACGATACCTGTCTAAAATTAACGCATAACAATTAAATGTTCGTGTTTATAATCTAATTGAGGAGTTATGAAATTGACTCAATTGAAATGCTAAAAGCACCTCCAATCTACATCGTTTTTTATAAATAGAAAAGTTAATATTTTGCAAGTTAAAGTGTAAAATGTTGGTATAATAAATACAAGAGATTTTATTTTTTCAACTAGTGAGGCTTTTAGTGAAAGATTGAACATGAACTTCTGATGAAAATAAATTTGAGTAGCAAAGGAGATGATTCAATTGAGGAAAACTTTGGGTATATTTATTGCTCTCTTTTTATTATCTGGTTGTGGAAGTGAAATTCAATCTGAGACTGTTGAACAAATCACGTTGAATTATTGGGATTGGGAGAATGGTGGAGTTATGCAACAAGAAGAAACCATTACAACTAAAAACAAGGAAATTTTAAATACCTTTACTGATGCCATAAACAACGCAGATGAATTAGAAGAAGGAAAAATAATAACGTCAAAACCGTTACTTTCATTATCGATGGTGCTGAATGAAAATGAAGAGAAAAACTATCATTTATGGATTAATACTAATGGCGAAGGTTACATCCAGCAACTTCAACCAGATGAAAATAAAACGTTTAAATTAGATAAGGGAAATGTTGAGATCTTAACAATGTTCCTTAATGAAAAAGAGAACGTAGAGATAATTGATAGGAGTATTGAATTCGAAAAATAATTCCACTTATTGAACTTAAGAGCAGAATACTTTAAGAAGGAATAAATCTATTCTATGGAGATTAATCTGTAAGAATTTTAAAAATATAAGGAGGCGAATAACAAATGGAACAATGGATTTATGCTAATTTTGGATGGATTTTAATTGGTTTATTAGTTGGACTAATTATACTGGGGGTTATTGTAAACAGTTCTTTAAAAGATAATAATAAAAATGATAAACCTCACCGTTTTCCAACCGACAGCGAAGGCGGTAACGGTATGAACTAACGAAGTGCTTTAGTTCAACAATGTCTTATAAGTAAAAGGCTTGGGGTCATATGTCTAACCCGTTTAATAAGGATATGACGTTATTTTATAAATATTGATTGTATGTTTTACGAAAGTATTGTGGAGGTTAGGGATGAAAAAAGTAATAAACATGATTAGTCCTAGTTCAAAAGTGGCTGGGGTGTCGTTACTTGATTTGAAAAAAACAGAAAAAGAACTTGGTGCTCTATTTCCAGATGAATACAAAGAACTTTTTTTAGAAACGAATGGAGCAAAATTTGGTGATTGGATCTTGTTCCCTATTCACACTAATGAATGCTCAGAATTAAAAAATAATATTATAAAACAAAATCAGAACAGACCCACAAATCTACCGAGTGATATAGTTTGTATTGGTGAAAAAATGAGTGGTGACAAACTATGCTATCGAATTAGGAAAAGATTTATGCAGGAACTAATTTATACTTGGAATGACAAAACAGGGTTAGACAAATATGCGTCTTCAACATTAAGTGAATTTATTGATCGACATGTGCCGAAAGTGAATATTAATAAGCCTAAAATAGTTGGTACTTTTACAGTAGGGAGTGGAAGGTTAGTTGTTTCTGATCCATGGTATCAGGTTGATAATGAAGAAGACCTGCAAATCATACTTTCAAATGTAAAAATCGGGAATTGGACAGCAACAATATCATATACACCTGAAGAAGTGGTTAAAAATGTATTCGTGTTTTATGGAGAAAAGAAACCAAGTGGAAAATGGCATGTTTGCGATAAGCTGATTGGAGTTGACTCTGCACAAGCTGGAATTTTTGATATTAAAGTACAAGCGTGTTGATTATGAATA